>JAGBYW010000161.1 GCA_017628555.1 Bacteroidaceae bacterium
GTTGTTTGTAGTGCCAGTTTTCCTATGCCTTTATTGATAATGTATATTGCCGTGGCGGCGAGCCCTACGGCAAGGATGTACTTATGATAGAAAGGTTCGCCCAGGAAGATGCAAGAGGAGAGCACGCCCACCACGGGGATGAGCGAGTTGTAGATCGCAACTTTCCCAATGGGGTTGCAGATGATGAGCTTGTTGTAAAGGGCAAATCCGAGGGACGAGATGATGATGAGCAGCAGGAGTATGACGATGCCAAAGAGGGTGAAGCGGGGGAGGGTTCCGCCTGAGAGGAGGCCTTGAAGGAGGAGCAGAAATCCGCCAACGCCTAAGCTATACCCAGTGCCGACAAAGATGTCAATGCGCTTGCCCAATCCGCGCGTCATAAGGCTTGCGCCTGCCGAGCAGAGGGCATTGAGGACAATCATTCCGTCGCCCATAAGGGTGATATGCTCTGTGCTCACATTGCCGATGTTAAGGATGAGAATGCCTATGGCTCCCATGGTGCAGCCCATGACCTTTCGCGCATTTAATTTCTCACTCGGGAAAAAGGCGCAGGCAAGCAGCACGAGCACGAACACGCTCATGGAGTTGAGAATGGCTGCTCGAGCACCATCGCTGTGAGAGAGCCCGATGTAGAAAAAGGCATAGTGGAGCGTAGTGTTTAACAAGGTAAACACGAGGATAAACATCCAACTGCCCTTCTGCTTGACACGGAAATCGCGCTTCGTTATCCCCGCGATGATGAGTAGGATAAGCCCTGAAAAGAAAAAGCGAATACCGGCAAACAGCATTTTGCTGCTTGTCATCTCAGGCAGAATCTGAAATTCTTCAAATCCTAACTTTATTAAAGGGTATGCCCATCCCCATGAAATGGCGGCGGTGAGGGCAAAAATACTCACCCATAGGGGGCGGGTAAAGATGGAATTTTTCAAAAGAATAACTGTTAATGGTAACCTACTAATGACGGGCGGAGAGCGACTCTTTGTGGCGGTCTAACGGGGAGGGGCGACGGCGTGGAGTCGTTTGCCGTTCATCATTCCTCTTCTCCCGCCTCATCCCACTCAAAACGGAGCGTGCCTCCCTTGACAATATCTTCATATTTGAGGTAGGGGAGGGAGTAGGGCACTCCGTTGAGGCGGATGCACTTAATTTGGTGCTGGGGAGAGGGGCGCTTGGGGCATTCGATTACGAAGGAGCCTCCCTCCACCTGAATGGTGGCGCGCTCAAAGAGGGGTTGAGATATCCAATAGCGAGCGCTGGCGGGTTCTACCTCATAAAGTCCGAGCGCTGCGAGGATGTACCATGCCGACATCTGTCCTACATCTTCGTTGCCACAGAGTCCTTCGGGCGTATCGTCATAAAGTGTGTTGAGCACCTGATGCACCAACTCGTTGGTGCGCTCGGGGCGCCCGAGCATGGCATACATATATAATATATGGTGCGAGGGTTCGTTGCCGTGGGCGTATTGCCCGATCATTCCAGAGATGTCGGGAGAGGCTTCTTTACTTAATTGTGAGGGTTGTAAGAAGAGCGAATCGAGTTTAGAGAGCATGCGCTCCTTACCTCCGAAACATGCGGCAAGACCTTCCACATCGTGGGGCACAAGCCAGGTGTATTGCCAGGCATTTCCCTCGCAATAGTCATCGTTGCGGTGACTGGCGTGAAGCGGGTCGAAAGGTTCGCGGAAATGTCCCTCGCTGTCTTTCCCACGCATGAATCCGCTGACGCTGTCGAAGAGGTGGCGGTAAGATTGGCTCCCCTCGTGATAACGCAGAGCAGCATCCGTCTTTCCCAATGCCTCAGCGGCACGAGCAGCCGCACCATCGGCAAGGGCATATTCCAGTTCGTAAGCCACGGATTCCTTATAGAGGTTACAGGGAATATAACCGTACTTGCGGCGCAAGTCTCTGCCGAAACCATCTCCCGCCGTAGTCGTTTCAATCGCCTGGAAGGCGCGTTCGTAGTCGATGCCCTTAATTTTCTTTACTATGGCATCAGCCACAACGGGGATGGCGGGGTTTCCCACCATACAATTTGTTTCACAACCCCAAAGGTGCCACACGGGAAGTTTCTGTTGCTGGTCGCAGATGTTCAACATCGAATTGACGAAGTGACTCATGCGCTCGGGAGCAATAATTGAAAGCAGCGGCATCTTGGCGCGGTAGGTGTCCCAGAGGGAGAACGTGGTGTAAATGGGCGTATCGCTATGGTGAATGTCGCCTCTTGCTCCGCGGTAATCTCCGCTCGGGTCGCTGAAGAGTGCTGGTGCCATCATGGTGTGGTAAAGCGCGGTGTAGAAGGTGCGACGCTCCTGCTCCGTGCCGCCTACCACTTGGATGCACTGCAGTTCTTTGTTCCACTCCGCTTCAGCTTTGTGCACCAATGCCTCAAAGTCCCAATCGGGATTCTCCGTTTGAAGCGTCGCTTTCGCTCCTTCTATACTAACAGCCGAAAGTGCTACTTTGAGCATCACTTTTTCGTTTGCCTTGGTTGCGAAGTGCAGGCGCGCATAAAGGCTGTCGCGCCCGTGGTAGGTGAGTGAGTCAATGGGGCGCGAACATTCTGCGGCGAAAAATACTTTCTGACGATTCGCCCACCCTCGTGAGTGGCGCCATCCCGTAATGAGGCTATCTGCGTCAAGACTGATGTGTGCCTCTGTGGTGCGGTCCCAACATCCGCCGTTTTCTAAATCAAAGATAAGGGCAGACGCATTGCTTTCGGGGAAGGTGTAGCGGTGCAGGGCGGTGCGCTGAGTGGCGGTCATCTCTGCAAAAATGTTGTAACGCTCAAGCGCAACGGCATAATACCCTGGACGTGCTACCTCCTTGCTACGGTCGGCATACGACCAGAGTCCGCTGGTGGCATCCTCGGTATTCCCACGCTCGTAAGTTACACTTCCCGTCACGGGCATTACGGTGATGTCAAACAAATCGCCGATGCCCGTACCGCTTAAGTGGGTGTGCGAAAAACCAATCACTGTGGAGTCGGACGCATGGTAACCTGAGCACCAATCCCATTCCTGTGGCACAGAGGTAGGTCCCACTTGTACCATGCCAAAGGGCACATTGGCGCCAACGAATACATGACCATGTCCCGCACTGCCGATGTGTGGGTCAACAAGTGAGGTGAGGGATGTATGAGGTTGCTGACAGCTTGCCAAGATTAGGAGCAAGGCGCCCGTAGAAAGCATGTGTTTCATGTCGTGTGAGGTGGAATGAAAAATAAGTCCCTTATAATTTGCACGAAGTCCCTTATAATTTTTTTTCTTTAAGACTAAATTTTAAGTCTCCCTCAGAGAGCAATTCCTGATGTGTAATGCGCAGCGTGCTTAATTTGCGGTTGCCCAACGTAGCACTCTTAATGTATGGCGCCTGTTGGGGAGACTTGTCTGTAGTAATCGTAATGTTGCCCTTGGGAGTAAGAATCTTGATGCGCTCAAACTGTGGTGTGGTCAGCGTAAAGGTAGGCGCTCCAGGGCAGTCGGGATAGATGCCCATCATGGAGAAGAGCGCCCATGCTGAGAGTGTTCCCGTGTCGTCATTTCCTGGAAGTCCGTTCGGGGCATTATGGTAGCAACTGTCTAAAAGTTGCTTGACAATCTTTTGTGTGCGCCATTCCTCTCCCTTAAACCTGCTGAAGAGGTAAGGGTAGGCAATGTCGGGTTCGTTGGCAGGGTCGTAGTGTCCCTCGTCGAATATGTTTTGCAAATGAGTTACATACGCTTTCTTGCCCCCCATGAGTTTCACCAACCCCTCCACATCGTGAGTGGCGGCAAAGGTATAGGCATACGCCGAACCCTCATGAAAACCAGGCACATTCTCAAAATGTTTGCCCACCGAGGCGTCAAATTGTTGGAGAAACGCACCCTCGTTCGTGCGGGGGCGCAACACTCCCGACTCCTTGCAATAGTAGTTGCGGTAATACTTTGCGCGCTCCGCAAAGGTCTTTTGCACCTCCTCGCGTCCGAGTGCCGCTGCCAACTGAGAGATGGCAAAATCGGCATGGCAGTATTCCAACGTATGCGATACGGAATTGTCGCCCGAAAGGTCGGTGGGCAGGTAATAGAGCGGTATAAATCCGCGCTCCATGTAGGGCGTGTTGTCGGGGCGTAGTGGATTCTCGCCACTCGGAGCAGTTGCCGATTTCAGCATCCCCTCCATAGCGGTGTTTACATCAAAGTCCGTCAATCCGCGCAACCAACTATCGGCCATAACGATTGCCGCAGGGTCGCCCGCCATAGTGTAAGTTTCGCGCCCAAAGAGTTCCCAGCGCGGCAACCACCCGCTCTCCTTATACATATCTACGATGGAGCGCAGCATATCCGTTTGGCGCTCGGGATAAACAAGCGTGAGCAGTTGGTGCAGGTTACGGTAAGTGTCCCAAAGGGAGAAGACGCTGTAGCGCGGATGGTCAGTCTTGCCAATCGCCTGTTGTTCGTAGGCTGCAGTTCGTGCTCCCGACATTTTTCGGTATTCTCCATTCACATCGCTAAACAATGTGGGATGAATCAGTGCGTGATAGAGTGCGGTATAGAAGATGGTGCGCTCGTCCTTAGTGCCTCCCTCAATTTGGATGCGCTCTAAGTCGTCGCTCCACCTTTTGCGCGCAGCCTCGTGAACTTCGGCAAAACCTTTGCCCTGCTGTTCCTGCTCTAAATTAAGGCGTGCATTTTCACACGAAACGAATGACACACCCATGCGCACCACTATCGTGTCGCCCGCCCGTAGGTCAGCGTACGAGAAGCGGTAACCAATGTCATCGCCCCCCAATTCGTTTAGGTGCTCGTCGTATAATTTATACCCATCTTCCCCGCGCCATGCTCGCTCTACGCCCTTCATCTCGGGTTCGCGCTTCCATAAACCACTCTGCGAGGGTTTTCGCGACACGCGCATCACGAAGTAAAGCGGAAATACCGCATCGCGCGTGTAGCAGAAGGTGCCCAGTAATTTACAGCCCTCAACCTCTGTGTCGCTCACCCGCTTCACCCATGCACCGCTCTCATTCGTCAGTCCCTCGCCCAGGTTCAAGAGAATGTGCCCCTCGCCCTTCGGAAAGGTATAGCGCTCACAAGACGAACGCAGCGCAGTTGTCACCTCGCACGCAATGTCGTACTTCGTCAGTCGGTTGCTATAATACCCCGGAGAAGCCTTTTCTTGGGCGTAGGTAGAACCATACTGCGTGTAATCTACATTGAGCGCCCCCGCCGTAGGCATCACCAACAGCGCCGCCGCTTCGGGGCAACCCACGCCGCTCAGCGACACATGCGCAAAACCCGTGAAGTAACTGTTCGTGTAGTCATACGGCGCCGACCACCAACGGTTGTCCTTATCATAGCGGTTCAAGTCGGAGCCCATTACGTTAAAGGGCACAACAGACATCAACCCATTGGGCAAGACAGCCCCCGGCGAAGTGGTGCCGTAGTTCGTCGTGCCAATAAACGGGTTTACCTCGTCAATCGGGCGCTGAGCATAGAGCGCTGTAGTGTATATAAGGAGGGAGAGAAGAAGGTGACGCATGGCGGAACAGTACGAATAAAAAGTATGTAAAACTTATTGGGAGTTGCTTTAAACAAACTCCCCTATACTTTAAACTAAATTTAAATGAAACTCAACTTAATTTTTAACCGCTGTATCGTTGCCGCTTCAAGGTGTATGAGTATGGTGAAAAATGTAACAATTTTTCGCCAACTAATACTCCTGATAATCAGCGGTTTAAACCTACTCAAAATTATTAGTAACATATTTTAAATTACATTACTAATAATTTTTTTTAGGTTACTAATAATTTTTACTACAATAGATATAGTTTTTAGCGCAATGGGTATAGGGGACGTTTTAAGGGTATTCGTGCCCCCCAAAAGTCGTAAAAACTCAAGTGCAAGACACCTCGGATTTCAAGTGAAAGGATATTGCGCGTAGATTTTGTTTTCACTCAAAGATGCAAAGGGGCACGACGACTTTTTTGCCGTTTACGATTGGCAAAACTCTTAGACGAAACGGCAAGAGTAGGACTTAATTTTTAGTAGAAGTATGTTGGTCTAACTCATTGAGCGCAAAGACGTAAGCGCCAATAGATACGGCCTTGTTGGCTCCAAGTTTAGAGATGGCAATGCCGATGCGCTTTTGCTCGTCGTAGTCCACATAGCGATTGCTGCCGTAGACCTTGATGCGCCTTACGGCTCCGCGTGCAAAGTCGGAGAATGTATCGGGATTGTCAAGGTCGTAAACCTTCATCTGCATGCGTGGCAGAGTTTCGCCCTTGAGCGTGTGGATGGTAGCATGGAGTGCGTCCATCAGCGAAGGCATTATCCAGCGCTTTGCAGCCATGACGCCCCCGCCGAGTACAACAATGCCGTCAATAAGTGTTGCCGCCGTAGCAATGGCAGCACCGAGCGTGCGCCCCATTTGCGCAAAGGCTTCCTGGGCAGCGGTTGCGTTTCCTGGGCGGTTGCCATCGGCGATTTCTGCAATGTCCCGTGCATTCATTTCTGCGACATTCTCATCCGTGAGTTCGCCATAGACGCGACAAACGGCGCGCGTTGAGGCGCCCTCTTCGATAATGACATCCGAAAGAGTGGGGTGGGGCAGGCAGAAAGTTTCTACACAAGAATTGTCGCCACGGTTGAGGTGACCATTGATAACGATTCCGATGCCAAGTCCCGTGCCGACGGTGTAGCCAATGAGGTTGTGAAAGCGCTTTTGGGCACCCATGTCCTCAAGGCGCTGATTGATTTCAGGCAATATGCCACAGAGGGATTCGCCATAGGCAAAGAGGTCGCCGTCGTTGTTGATGAATACGGGCACACCGAAGCGCTCCTCCAACATAGGGCCGAGGGCTACACCATCACGGAAGGAGGGGAAGTTGGGAAGGAAACCTCCGATGATGCCACGGGGATAGTCGGCGGGGCCAGGGAAGGCAAAACTAATGGCAATAGGGCGCTGCGCGGGCTCAGAGAAAAGAAGGTCGAAACCCTTGATGATTTGTCCCAGGCAAGCGTCTAAGTCGTGCGCCATTGCGGGGAGCGTGATGGGACCTTTGATGTATTCACCGCCTTGAATTGCTCCAAAAACGAGGTTCGTACCACCAGCGTCAAGGGTAGCAACAATGCGGGGATCGGAGAGGTATGACATGGAAAAATGTGATGATGTCTTAGGGTAGTGAGGAGATATTGGTTAAATAGGTAGCACAGGGAAGTATCCTTTAAGCACTGTACCTTTATTACAAATTACCTATATGTTGCGTAGTTTCTTTGATAATAGTAATCGTGGTAGTGTCGCAATCGAATACGGAATACCAGCCTTGTGGTTCGTGAGGAGGGTCGCAAAGGAAGTCGTCGCCCTTGCTCCACACTTCTGCTCGAGGTCTGCCACTACCGCCCCAACCCCAGAAGTTGCAACCTGCAAGCGGACCTTGCATTTCGGCACTCTGCTTTACGCGAGCGAATACCGTTTTGTAAAGGCTGTCACGGCTCAACGTGTTGCGCTGTAAGTCGCAACTATTGCCCTCGCGGGGGAAACCGAATTCTTCAATCACCATGGGCTTCTTGATGCGCTCCCATGCCTTGTAGTGTAAGTCGATATAGGCGTTTGTGCGCTGGCAGGCATTGGCAATTTTCTCGTCAGGATTTTCTCGTGAAGCCCATCCCCAGTTTACGGGCCAAATGTGGAGGGTGATGTAATCGATATTGGGGTCAGTGTGTACCTGCACGAGAAGGTCTTCATCGCTCTCGCAACCATAGAATCCCTCGCTGCCGAGCGACACCATGTGGTTGGCATCAATAGCCTTGATACGCTTTGCCGTTTCAGCAATGAAGGCAGCAAAAAGTTGCTTGTTCTCCTTGCTGAAGGGGCGCGGCTCGTTGCAGATTTGCCATGCAAAGATGGTGGGGTCGTCCTTGTAAGCTACGCCTGTAATGCTATTGGTTCGTGAAACAATCGTCTCAGCATGGTTGTAGAAGAGGTGCATCGCAGAGTCGCAACGCACAAAATTGGCAGCATAAGCCACATAGTC
The DNA here is from genome assembly GCA_017628555.1 of Bacteroidaceae bacterium. Classification (GTDB taxonomy): domain Bacteria; phylum Bacteroidota; class Bacteroidia; order Bacteroidales; family Bacteroidaceae; genus Alloprevotella. The sequence continues at coordinate 8,008 of JAGBYW010000161.1, forward strand.
ATTATAGCCCTCGCCATTGGCATTTGGGGAATCTCCAAAACCACATTCGCGGAGGTAGAACCCGTAACCACCACTCCAGTCCCAGGAGTTGGTTAAATAAATCACGGCAGTCATTTCGCGCTTGGCGAGTTCGGAAAGGGTGTAATCAAGTCCCACGAGCAATGTGTCGTTAAGCACGCCAGGGGCAGGTTGTAGGTAGGGCTTTACGGAGTTTGCATTACAACTGCCCGCATCCGCTCCAGCAAGGATGCGCAGGTTTTCAATACCCATAGCCTTCAACTGATCTAACTCTCTGTGCAGACGCTCACGGTCGCCATTTTCAGCACCAAGAAGTGGGGCATACCAAAGGTTGGTGCCCACAAAATAATACGGTTTCCCGTCGCGGAGAATGTTGATACTATCTGCCGAGATAAATTGGGGCACTTCTGTTGTAGTACTATTAGATTGGCACGCAATAAGCGCAGGAAGGGCGAGGGTAGGGATGAGACTGCGGAAAAGGTATTTTAGAAACGTGAGGTTCATGGCAATTTAAATTAAGTGTTTTGTTGAAATACTGAAGTCGCTTACAATTTTACAATCATGTCACAAAGTTGTGTAACTTCAGGGCGGTGAGTAATAAATATGAGCGTGTGGTTGGGATAGTGGTTGATAATATTTTCTACCACCTTTCGTTCGGTCACGGCATCAAGCGCCGAAGTGGCTTCATCCAGTAATAAGATGGGCGCCTTTCGAAGCAGTGTGCGTGCTATGCAAATGCGTTGCGCCTGTCCTTCTGAGAATCCGCCACCGTGCTCTGTGCAGGAAGTATCAATGCCGTTTGGCAGTTGATGCACGAATGTTGCGCAGGCAATTTCAAGTGCCTCGTTCATTTGTTCCTCAGTGGCATTGGGATTACCGAGCAAGAGGTTTTCTCGAACGCTGCCGCTCAGCAGGGTATTCCCTTGTGGCAGGTAGGCAAAATGACAACGGGAGGCAGGAGTTACTTGTAGCGAGCGCTGCTTGTCGAAGAGCGTTATCTCTCCCGAAGTTGGAGAAATCAGTGAGAGCAAAAGGCGGATGAGGGTAGTCTTCCCCGTTCCTGTTTCTCCCATGATGGCAACTCTGCTACCAGGGGAGAGCGTCAGTGAATAGTTGTCAAAAATCTTGCGTGAGTTTTCATTGTAGGAAAAACTTATTCCATTGATGCGTATGCCCACCTCCTCGTTCAGTGGAGATTTAACAGCCTCGGGTTCAGTGGGGAGCGATGCCAGTTGCATAAGTCGGTCGCAAGAAGTGCTGACACTTACAAAGATTGGAATGAAGCGTGTCAGTGTGCGAACGGGGTCTTGAATTTGTGAAACGAGTTGCACAAAAGCAATAAGCGTGCCGTAAGTAATTGTCCCTTGCGACAGACTGTAAGTGCCCCAGGTGAAGGTCAGAAAGTATCCCGTTGCAAACCCCACATTGAGTAGGGTTGAGGTAAAGGTAGAGTATTTGGTGCGTTGAATAATCTCTTCACGCAGACGTTTTTGTAGGGTCAAAAGTTTCTCTACAACATAAGGCACCTGCTGTAATGTCTTGATTACGGGGGTGTGTTGAAGACTTTCTTGCATCAAACTCTGAATGCCACTCTCAGTAGTTCTCACGCGGTGGGTAATTGCCCGCATTTTATTCACATACAAGCGCCCCATGAGTATGAAGAGAGGGAGAATACCGACAATCATCAGTGCCAAAGTGCTGTCCATAAAATACAGAAAGGCAAAGGCCGCTATAAACTTGATGAGCGTCGTGACGAGCGTAGGCAGACTTTCGGTCAAGAAACCCGTAATCTCCGCAGCATCTCGTTGTAAGCGGTTGGTGAGATCACCCGTATGAAACTCACGGAGTTTGCGCCAATCACTATTAAGTAGCAGGGTGAAGAAACGACTGTGCATCCTGTTCAGCGACTTTACCCCCAACGTGGCCTTCACCCACTTTGATGCAAGTCCTAACAATATCTGTGCTATTATGACACTTGCCAGCATCGCAAAAGCAGTAGTTAGCGATACTGAAGTGTTATTTTTTGTGGCGATGTCAACTGCCAATTTTGTGCACCATACAAATAGTAAATCAGCCCCTACGATAAGCATACCGAGGAGCGTATTGATTGCTGCCTGAAGGCGGTAACCCTTACCCACCTTCCACAGCCAAAGTATATTTGATTTTGATATAAGCATAGAGCCTCGAGGTTGAGGTTATATGGTTTTGAGGTTATAAGGTTATATGGTTTTGAAGTCCTGAGGTTATAAGATCCTGAGGTTAAAGGAAAACGGCAGTGGGTAAGGTTTGTTCAGAGTTGCCCTACGTGATAAACCTCCGGATGGTACTACTCTCTCCTCACTCTTCTCTCCTCACCCCCTTCTTCCCCAAGCCATCTTCTCACGCAACGTGTCGTAGAAACTCGTGCGCTTAATCTTCGCCACCCCAATTTTAAAGGGCGCCTTCGTCACGGTGATAATATCCGTGCAGGGCAGACTTTCGCTACGTCCGTCAATGGCGAGCAAGAAGTTGTGCGATCGACTCTCTACCGTAAGTTCAATCTCTACGTTGTCGGTAACCACTACGGGGCGCGTGTTCAAACTATGCGACGCCACGGGACTGATGCAAAGCGTGCCCGACATAGGCGTCAATATCGGTCCCCCAACCGAAAGCGAATACCCCGTAGATCCTGTGGGCGTTGTTACAATAAGTCCGTCCGCCATATAGTGGTTAAGAAGTCCACCGTCAATCTTGGCCTCTATGCCAATGAGCGAAGAGTTGTCGTGTTTCAACAGCGCTACCTCGTTAAGGGCATACGGATGATGCGAAAGCAGCGCACCGTTGCGCCTCACTTCCACAACTCCACGGTGCTCCACGATGTAATCTCCCTTGCAAATTCTTTCGCAAGCCTCTTCAATTTCGTCGGGCAACACGTCGGCAAGAAAACCTAAGTGCCCCGTGTTGATACCCAGTATGGGAATCTCCTTTGCCTCAACATACGAAGCCGCTTTCAGAAACGTGCCGTCCCCGCCAATAGAGATGCAGAGGTCGGCTGAGAAATCACACTCGTCAAATGCTGCCAATTCTGATTGGCAAGTCCCTAACGTGCTGGTGATAAATGCCAGGAATTGGCGCTCAACAATGATTTCAGCACCGTGCTTCTTTAGCTCTTCAATAATCGTTGCCAAATATCTGCTCTTTTCAGCCTGATAGGTATTTCCGATGAGTGCAACCTTCATAGTGAATTTTATAATTTTAACTTCTTGGGGAAGTAAGAATTTCGTAAATTTGTCCCAAAATCTATAAACATAGCAAATTTAGTATTTTTTTTCTTTACCGATGACGAAATTATCTGTAAATATAAATAAGGTGGCCACAGTGCGTAACGCTCGCGGTGGCAATAACCCCGACTTGCTCCGCGTAGCTGCCGACCTCGAACGCTTCGGAGCGCAGGGTATCACCGTGCATCCCCGCCCCGACGAGCGCCACATCCGCTTTGCCGACGTGCATGCCCTGAAACCCCTGCTCACAACGGAGTTTAACATCGAGGGCTACCCATCAGAAGACTTCCTCGCCCTCGTTCTTGCCGTAGCGCCCGCACAAGTAACCCTCGTGCCCGACTCTCCCGCGCAACTCACCTCAAATGCGGGTTGGGATACCAAGACCCACTTTAACTTCCTTAAGCAAGTAGTCAGCAGGCTCCACACAAAGGCCATCCGCGTAAGCATCTTTATCGACCCCATCCCCGAAATGGCAGATTATGCCCTCAAGGCGGGCGCCGACCGCGTAGAACTCTACACGGAGCCCTACGCCTCAGCCTACGCTACCGACCGCGAAGCAGCCATCGCCCCTTACGTAGAAACCGCAAAACATTGCCGCGCCCTCAGGCTCGGACTTAATGCCGGTCACGACCTGAGTCTTGAAAACCTCAACTATTTCGCCACCCAAATACCCTGGCTTGACGAAGTCAGCATCGGTCACGCCCTCATTTGCGACGCACTTTATTTAGGATTTGAGCAAACCGTCAAGGCCTACAGAGCAGCCTTAGAAGTCGCACCCTAACTTTTGTTTAGAGAGTAGAGAGTAGTGAGTAGAGAGTAGTCCGTGCGGAGTTTGTTCCGCATAGTTTACTCCTCACTTTTCTCTCCTCTCTCCTCACCACTAACTCCTAACTCCCATGGTTCACATATTCTTAGCAAACGGCTTTGAAGAAATCGAAGCGCTCACTACATTAGACATCCTCCGCCGTGCAGAAATCCCCGTGCAGACGGTCTCCATTTCCGGTTCGCGTAGCGTGACGGGTGCGCACGGTTTGACGGTCAAGGCCGACGCCATTTTCCGCCTTTCCGCCGTGCAGGAGAGCGACTGCCTCATCCTCCCAGGTGGCATGCCCGGCGCAGACAATTTGCGCATGCACTCAGGTGTGCGCAGGGCTGTGCAAGAGCAGGTTGCCCGTGGCGCTTACGTGGCCGCCATCTGCGCAGCTCCCGCTTTGGTGTTGGGCACTTGTGGCGCCCTGCAGGGTAAAAAAGCAACCACCTACCCAGGCTTTGAAGACAAGGCGCACGGTGCTACTTACACTAAGCGTGGTATCGAAGCCGATGGCACTATCATCACCGCAAAAGCTCCAGGCTTTACCTTCGAGTTTGCCTTTACCATCGTTGAAGCCCTCAAGGGGAGCGACGCTGTTAAGGCCGTAAAGCGAGGGATGTGTTTGGCGTAAGTGTAGCGCTTTAGTTGCAAATAATATATAAGTGGGTGTGTCAGAAATATTGCCTGATACACCCACTTTATTTTTCACCCTCAACGTGGTGTTATATATGCCTAAAAAGGTGTGCTTTATGCTCGGAATTTCCTGTAAGATTTGTTACAAAATAAGGCGCAAAAACTCGGTTTAGATACACGCTGATTATCAGATAGTTATAACAGTGAAAATTATTAGTAATATATTTTAAATTATGTTACTAATAATTTTTTTTATGTTACTAATAATTTTTACTACAATAGGTTTAGTTTTTACACTATAGGAATACCCCCAATTTTAAACCAAAATAGGACTACGCCCGTGGGCATAGTCCTATATATAAATGGTGTATGTATTTGCTTAAAGCTTGAAGCGTAAACCAGCATAGAATTTGCAACCGTGCATAGGTCCGTAAACCATGGTGGGGTCGAATTCGTTGCTCCAGGGGTTGTTGGCGCTGATGATGGCGTTCTCCTGCTTGTAGTTGGTGAGGTTTTCGCCGCCTACGTAAATGGCCCACTTGCCGATGTTCTTGGTAATCTGCGCACTGAGTTGGTAGAAGGCGTCGTAGCGTTCGTCCCATGAGCGCGTGCCGTCAGCCTTTGTGTAAGCGTTGGGCATACGACCACCGCCATTGAGGTGTGAGGTGATGTCAAACTGCCATTTGTTCTTGCCCTTCGTTTCGTAACCTATTGTGAGCAATGCCTTATACTTGCTTGTCAAGGGTTTGTCCACCGTACCCAAGTTTTTGTAAGTAGTCTTTGAGATGGTGTGGCGGTAAGCTGCCGTGAGGTTGAAGCGGGGGAAGAGTTCGTAAGTCGCTTCTGCCTGAATAACATGTGAATAGCTGTCGCCGTCGAGGTTGTAGAACTGCACGGCATGCGCATCGTTGTCCATGTCACACACAACTTGCTTCACGAAGTCGGTGTAGTAGTATTCTACGTCAATGTTCAAAATCTTTTCATCAACAGGAATCTTAAACTGACCAGATGCACCGAAGTTCCACGCTTCTTCCTGCGTGTCAATGTCATCGGCAATCATCATTTTGCGCGAACCTGCGAGGAGGAAGTTATTTTCATCAAGGATGTGCGTCGTGCGATACCCCTTACCTGCCGAGAGGCGGAAGTGAGCGAAGAATGAAGGCGACCACTTGATGTGGGCACGGGGAGTGACGAAAGTGCCGTGGAGATTGCTGTGGTCAACACGCACACCGCCCATTGCCGTGAAGTCGTCGTTCAACTTATAAGTATATTGCGCGTAAGCACCGCCAACAGTTTCGTGAAGTTTTGACTTGGTGAGGCTGTTGATGCCCTCGAGGTCAGTCTTGCGTGAGAAGGCGTCATACACAAAGTTGAAACCCGTAGAAAGGTTGTGGTGGGCGCCAAAGTCAGATTCGTAGATGAGCGAACCGTAGGCAGACGTTTGCTTCACGTCGTATGCTTTATGACCAAATACGGCGTCTTGGTGGTGCCAAGAACCTGAAAGGATGAAGGCGATATTGGAATTGCGGTCGTGGTTGATGCCCACGGCACCCTTGGCGTAAGCTTCGTAGCGGTCGGTCTCTACACCAATGTGGTAGCGCTCTTCACCGGGTTTCACGGCTTTTGCAAGCTGTCCGCTCTGGCGGTCTTCGCCCAAGGCCTTGATGCCGAATTGGAAATTCTTATCATGCCCATCGTAGTGCCAGCGGTTCATAAGGTTGTACTGCGCTACTTGGGGCATGTCGGAAAATCCGTCGTTGTTGTCGTCGTGCATTTCTATGGCCTTTTCGGCGTGGGCAAGGATGCCCGTGCTCCAATGTCCGCCCAAGTGGTGCATGCTGGCAGCGTTGACTTCGAGCTTGCTGTCGATGTCGCCATAAATGTTTACCGAAAGGGGAGAGGCGTCGGCAGCAGTGGGCTTGAGGTATTCAACATTGATTTGACCCGTCACGGCTTCATAACCGTTCTTCACGCTCGCCGTGCCCTTAGAAACGCTGATGTTTTCCATCCACGAACCCGGTACGTAGCCGAGACCATAGGGCTGTGCGGCATGGCGGAAGTTTGGCATATTCTCGGTGAGTATCTGTACGTAAGTGCCTGAAAGGCCGAGGAGTTTGATCTGCTTTGCTCCCGTTGCGGCATCCGAATAACTGACATCAACGGCGGCGTTAGTCTGGAAACTCTCACCCAGATTACAGCAGGCGCAACGCAGGAGCTCGGAGCTGGTAATCATGTCTACCTTTTCCGTAGAGCGCCAGTCTTTATACACGCCCTTGCGCTTAACGCTCACCGTAGCAGTGCCGAGTTCGCTCTCTGCTTCGTGGTCGTGATCGTGGTCATGCCCGTGGCTACAATTTTCAGTGTGCACATGTCCCGTCTGCTTCTTCGGAGGATGGTTGTGCGAGCAATTTTCGGTGTGCACGTGCTCCGCCTCTTTCTGTTGCGCTTTAGAGTGCGAGCAGTTTTCGGTGTGTACATGCCCTTCGTGCTTGTGCTCCACTTCCTTTTTATCGTGGTTGTGGTCGTGAGTATGGTCGTGCGTGTGACTCACTTGCGCCGTGGCATAACTCATGCCAGTCAGCATGGCAAAGGGGATGAGAAGTAATTTTTGCTTCATAAAATGGGTGTGGATTCGTACGTTCTAATGAGGAAGTTCTTAATTTTTGTGCAAAATTACGAATAAAAGTTGGGTGAGACAAAGGTGAATGCGCTTCTGCAACATAGTTGCAAAACATGGGCGCAGTCCATCCTCCGTTGCGTAAAGGAAGGGGTACTGCTCTGTAATTTTGTGGCGAAAAAATGATACAAAAATAAAATCTTGTAAAGTCCTGATAATCAATATATATTGAGTGGTGAAAATTATTAGTAATGTAATTTAAAATATGTTACTAATAATTTTTTTTAGGTTACTAATAATTTTTATTACAATAGACCTACGAAAAAAGAGGTGCGCCCAAGGGAGGCACACCTCATGTTTTCACCGTTATTATAGTGCTTATTTTATAATCAACTTATCCGACCCAGCAGCCTTGAAACTCATGTCGAGTCCCTTAACACTATGGGTGAGGGCGCCGAAACTGATGAAATCTACACCTGCTTGTGCGTAGGGAATCATTGTTTCAAAGGTGATGCCGCCGCTTGATTCAGTTTCTGCACGGCCGGCTACTAATTCAACAGCCTTCTTTGTGTCTTCGGGCGTAAAGTTGTCAAACATGATGCGGTCGCAACCTTCTGCAAGGGCTTCTTCGAGTTCCTTCCAGTTGCGCACTTCACACTCAATCTTGAGGTCCTTACCGTGGTCTTTGCAATATTGCTTCGCACGACTGATAGCGTTATGCACGCCGCCACAGAAGTCGATGTGGTTGTCCTTGAGGAGAATCATGTCAAAAAGACCAATGCGGTGGTTCATACCGCCACCAATTTTAACGGCTTCCTTTTCAAGCATACGCATACCGGGAGTGGTCTTACGCGTGTCGAGCACACGTGTTTTGGTGCCTGCGTCGATGAGGGCTTGCTGATACTTATTAGTCATTGTTGCAATGCCCGACATACGCTGAAGAATGTTGAGCATGAGGCGCTCTGTCTGAAGCAAACTTTGCTCTTTACCCTTAACGCTCATGACGATGTCGCCAGGCTTTACGTGTGCACCATCTTCGATGTACACTTCAATTTCCATGGTGGGGTCAAAGCGGTGGAACACTTGCTTGGCAATTTCTACACCCGCAAAAATCCCCTCTTCCTTGATAAGCAACTTGCTTTCGCCCATGCTATCGGCGGGGATGCAACAGAGGGTGGTGTGGTCGCCATCACCGATGTCTTCAGCAAAAGAGAGGTCAATGAGTCGTTCGTTGAGTTCGTCTACAGTGTACATAGTTATGAGTTTTTTGGTTATGAGGTTGTGAGGTTATAAGGATCATCCGGATGGCACCATACTGTGTTAGTTGTGCGCCCACCATCAGTTCCTTTTGCAAATTTAGGGTAATTTAAAGGTATTCACATACAAGTATACATAACTTTCGCAGGATAAAATAACTTTCTTAGAATAAATTGATTAGACGGATTGTATGAACATAGGGTAACAAGATTGCAATCATTCCTATTTCAAAGTTATTCAATGTTATGCTACAATGCGTCTTACTCGTACTGCAAAATTATGAAATAAAATGTGGATGGACAATATTATGTCTATTTTATGTGGGGTAAGGATAAAATCAAGTACCTTTGCAATGAAATTTATTATATAACTCTTAAAGAACATGAACGATGAAAATAGATGAAATGTCTGCCATCTATATAATGGCAAAAGCTATATACAATAAAGAAGTGCGTTTAGTTGATGGAAAGGAAAAACTATTTCTCAGTCATGGTATTAACAAAAACTCTTTCGCGGATTTTTATAGAGCATTTCAAAAAATGCTTGATGGTGAATTGCATACAAGAGGGATAAGCACAGATTTGAGAGACTATTATTTATCTCAAATATATAAGGATTATGGTGCGGAAAGATTAAGGACTGCTTTAAAAGCTTATATGGACTTTATTCTCTATTATGAAGAGGGGCATAATAATACGGTAAGGAGAATAGAACGAGATATACACCAAAAGTATTGCAATGTTCTATGTGAAATATACAAGAATAGAACTATCGAAAATGAAATGAATGAATTTTGGGAGGGTGAGTTAGGCGAAGCAACCATAGCCACTCATAAAAGGAATATCCAAGCACGCAATAAATGCATCCAGAGTAAGGGAACAAAATGTTTTATATGTGGTTTTGATTTTGAAAAAACATATGGAGATTTAGGAAAAGGTTTCATACATATACACCATATAACCCCTCTTTCTGGTAGGGATGGACTATATGAAATAGATGTTGAAAATGACTTATTCCCTGTCTGCCCGAACTGCCATGCAATGCTACATAGAAGAAAAGACTCCACATTATCTGTTGATGAACTTAAACGAATAATACAACAGAATAATGATTAGGGGATAAACTTATCGTTATGATGGTGAGTTTAAAACAAAGACTCGTGCTTTTCAGTTTGCACTCAGAGAAAAGAAATTATGATTCCCACGACGAGAAGAATCATCAAGTTATTCTTTCTTGAAATACAGCTAAGCAAGTGCTTATATTTTGTGATACTTACAAGTCATTAAAAGCATTGTATCTTGCTATTTTTGTAAGTGCTGAAGGAATCATTGTGGAGATTTTGTTGCGCAGAGCTTACACTTTTTGACTTTGAACATTATGAAAATCGGAATATTCGGGGGGAGTTTTAACCCCATACATAACGGTCATTTGCGCCTGGCGGAGTGGATTGTAAACGCTGGGTATGTGGATCGTGTTTGGTTGATGGTTTCGCCACACAATCCCTTGAAAAATCAGGCTGGATTGTTGTCTGAAGACGTGCGCTATGAGTTGGCTTCGCTTGCTTGCGTAGACGTTAATGGGGTAGAGGCGTGCAACTTCGAGTTTCAGTTAGCGCGTCCGACCTATACTTGGCGCACGATGGAGGCGTTGCGTGAGGCTTATCCCGAGCACGAATTTGCCCTCATCATTGGGGGCGATAATTGGTTGGTTTTTGAGAAATGGGCGCACTATGAAACGCTTTTGAAAACTACAGAGATTCTTGTATATCCGAGAGATACGACCACGGAAGATGCAATGCCGCATTTGTCCGCAATGGCAAAATCTGTTCGGGTGATGCAGGGCGCTCCGTTGTTCCCCTTTAGCTCTACGGAAGTGCGTGAGCAGTTGCGCAATGGCGGTAGCGTAGATAATATGATTCCGCAAGCGGTGCTGGAGCGGTTAAACGAATTACAGGTCAAGTTTTGACCGTTCGTTCATTCCTCCGACAATCGTTGTAAATAGTGTGTCCAATATCGTTGAAAATATCTGGGAGATAGTTTGAATTATCTCCCAGTTACTTTTGTTTATTAGGGAGATAATTTTTGCTCTTCCTTATATACTTTACAATTTTCGGAAAAGTTTGTTTCCTTCTATGGTAAGTCCTGTATAGGGAATGTTTTCAACGAACAATTGTCCCGTGCCTAATCCTTGAGCGAAGTCGCCCGTTTGCAATGTGGCGGTGTATTGCGCAATAGCATTAAGACCAATATTGCTTTCGAGGGCAGAGGTTATCCAATAGCCGATGTTATGGCGGGTAGCACGTTCAATCCATTCGTCACATCCTTGCATGCCTCCGTGAAGGGTGGGTTTGAGCACGATGTAAGCGGGATGGATTTCCTGAAGCAACCGCTCTTTTAATTTAGGTGTGTTTACACCAATGAGTTCTTCATCCAAGGCAATGGGGAGTGGGGAAGACTTGCAGAGTCGTGCCATGCTGTCCCAATCGCCCGAGCGAATAGGTTGCTCAATGCTGTGCACCTCCAATTTTTCCAGTTGCTCCATCACCTCAAGCGCTTCTGCTTCGGTAAAAGCACCGTTGGCATCGACGCGAATTTGTAAATCTTTGGCGGGAGCAATTATGCGTAATTCCTGTAGCAGTGCTAATTCTTCCTCGATGCGGAGTGCGCCTATCTTTAATTTTATACAAGTGAAACCCGCTTGCATCTTCTGAAGCATGCGTTGGCGCATCGTGTCTTTATCGCCCATCCACACCAATCCATTGATGGGGATGCCCATTTCTCCGCGAGTGAAAGCGGTGTCAAAAAGGCTTAATCCGTCGTGGACATGAAGTGAACGCAAAGCGGTTTCAATGCCAAAATGTATGGAAGGGTAGTGGCGCAAACATTCTATATCCTTACTGGCTACAAACTCCCGACAACACTTGTCAATCGTATTCTGAAATTCTCGCCCATATTCGCATGAAAGGTCGTGTAGCGGGGCAATTTCCCCTACACCGATTTTGTATGCTGATAGCAATCGGGGATTGGAAATGATAGCACGGCATGTATCCTTGTCGATAGGAGATTCACTGATAAACACGTACCACACTTGTCTATGCGTATATACCCCACGGGATGTTCCGGCGGGAAAACTAAACGTTAATTTGTGGGGCAGTATAAAGTAGTGCATAAACAATGTGTGTCTAAAGTGAGTGATGACGGATTAAGGCAATTTGGGGAACTTCGACCAGTCGGGTTTGCGCTTTTCAAGAAAGGCTTGGCCACCTTCATGGGCTTCGTCGAGAAGGTAGTAAAGCATGGTGCAATCACCAGCTAATTGCTGAATACCTGCTTGTCCGTCGAGTTCGGCATTGAGTCCTGCTTTAATCATGCGGAGGGCGAGGGGAGAGTGTTCCATCATCTGTTCTGCCCACTTGATACACTCGCTTTCGAGTTCCTCAGGGGCAACAACCTTATTGACCATGCCCATTTCGTAAGCCTCTTGGGCCGTATATTGACGGCACATAAACCATATTTCACGAGCACGCTTTTGTCCGACAATGCGTGCCAGGTACGAAGCCCCAAAGCCTGCGTCAAAGGAACCTACGCGGGGTCCTGTCTGCCCGAACTTCGCCGTTGAAGAAGCGATGGTGAGGTCGCACATCAAGTGAAGCACATGGCCGCCACCGATAGCAAAACCGTTGACCATTGCAATGACGGGTTTGGGGAGCGTACGGATTTGCTTCTGCACATCAAGTACATTCAGGCGAGGCACATCGTCCTTACCCACATAGCCACCACGACCCTTATAATTCATGTCGCCACCTGCGCAAAAGGCCATATCACCCGCGCCCGTAAGGAGCACCACGCGGATGTTCGAGTCCTCACGGCAATGGTTGAACGCTTTGCTCATTTCGCTTACGGTGAGAGGTGTAAAGGCATTACGATAACGGGGACGGTTGATCGTGATTTTAGCAATGCCGTTATAGTATTCGAAGATAATTTCTTCAAAGGGGAGAATTTCTTTCCACATAGATAAGAAAATGTTTTAAATTTAATCGCAAATATATTCCATTACGAGCGGACGCTTACGTTCTGAATTTAGATGTTCAGAAATAAAGTGAGCGATTTGCTCGGGATGAGTGACGCGCTTATAGTGTGCATCATAGGAAGCACAGATACCTTCGGCAGAGGTGGTGTGGTGTGCGGAGATGTAATCCTTGAGGGCTGGTGAGTCTTTTAGCGCACCAAATTTGTAGAAGATTTTCCCCCCGCTATTGTTGAGCAATAAAATGATAAGATTCTCGCGAAGGTGGGTGTTCCAAAGTGCGTTGGCATCGTAGAAAAAACTTAAATCTCCCGTGATGTATCCAACGAGCAACTCTGACTTCAGCGCTTGCCCAACTGCCGTTGAGAGCGACCCCTCAATACCGTTCACGCCACGGTTGCAATATACGGGGAAATGTCCGCCTTCTATATGCGCATTTGCCCATCTCACGCTACTACTATTTGCCAAATGCAAACTCCCGAGGGGGAGTAATTTTAGGGCGTTGTAATATTCAATTATTGCTTTTTCTTCTTTACTTATATCTTTTGTACACAAATAGTTATAGGTATTATTTATACTATTACTCCAAAGTTTATGTAGCTCGCGATGAGTTAAGAAGGGTAATAACTTTTGTAAGCATTGTAGCGGTGAAGCATGCACGGAATGTGTCACACGACCAAAGGTTTTAGCCACCTCTTTTTCTTTCCCAATTCTGATGATAGGGATGTGAGTTTGTTGTCTTAAAAATAACTTTAGTTGCTTGCCGATAAAGGCGCCGCCAATGTGTAGAATAAGGTCTGGCAAAACAGGTAAAGTAACACCGGCACTCAAACATTTTTCAACCTTGTCGCTCAAAAGAGAGTCCTTGGCATTGCTGATGATTTCAGGGAGAATAGCCATGCGCGTGGATAGCGCTTCAAACAAGTCAGGTGCAAATTCCTCTTGTTGCCCCATGACCAAAAGCGGGAATTGAGCTTTGTTGATGAGTTGAGCAATTTCGTTGAGTTGCGCTTCGTCAAAACTATTTTCTTCAGAGTCAACTTGCTCAACGGCTTCATCAATATCGGGCAATGAGGGTTGGGTAAATTGAAAAAGCGGTTCTTCAATCTGTATGTTAATGTGCGTAGGGGCTTGCTTCTGAATCAAGCTTTTGATTTGCTGAATGATTGTCTTCAGCGTCGTGTGTTCCTCAATATTTACACATTCGGCATAAGGGAGCAGAGCATTGCGCTGGGGAAGCGTTTGCCCATCAAGTTGTCCAATCCATGCTACAGGGCGATCGGCGGAGATAATAAGGAGCGGTATGTGTCGGTAGTAGGCTTCTGCAACCGCTGGAAGTGTATTAAGAAGCGCCGTTCCAGAGGTGACGCAAACAACGGTCGGGCGACGCGTTTCAAGGTAAATACCAATGGACACAAAAGCGGCAGAGCGTTCATCGGTGACCGGGTGAAGCGCGAAACCTGCTTGATGAAAATTATGACACAAAGGCGCATTGCGAGCACCCGGACACACGACAATATCCGTAATGCCCAGGTGAAGTAGTGCCTTTGTTAGGGAGTTAATATGTGGTTTGTCACTATACATTCAGCTGTTTTTTTCTTCCTTGTCACTTCGCTCCACTCCTCTTGTGCCTCACTACCTTTAATAAGTCCCCCTCCTGCGTAATATTCAATGCAGAACGGTTCCTTCCAATGTGCACAACGGAGCGTGACGTAAAGGTGAGTTACACCATTTGAGTGTAATGGTCCTGAAAATCCTGCATAATATTTTCGAGGATTGCTCTCAATGTCCTTTATTGCTTCAAATGCCAACTGCTTGGGCAATCCGCATACGGCAGGGGTAGGGTGGAGTACATGTAGAATTTCTCCGATATTCACATTTGTCGTAAAGTGGAAGTCCGTGCGTAAGTGCAATAATTGCGCAGCTTCAATGGTTTGAAGTTCAGATAGTTTAAGTTCGCTGGTGTGGGGAGAAAGTACCGATTTTATGTAATCTACAACAAATTGTTGCTCCATCTTATTTTTCTCGCTCCATTGACTTTCCCCTTTTGGCATCGTACCGGCGAGGGCTACCGTATGCCATTTCCCGACCTCATTTTCAAGTAAAACCTCGGGGGTAATGGTCAACCAGGTGCCACTTTCATGCGTATGCCAAAGTGCTACATAAGATTTGGGGAATGCCGTTGCCGCTAATAAAAACAACTCACGATGATTCAAAGGAGCTTCCATCCGAACCTCAAATCTATGCGCGAGTACAATCTTTTGCAAGCTTTCGTTGTTGAGAAGTTCCTCACATTGCTTAAAGTGTTGCAAGTAAGTGTTATCTATCTTCTCAAGATTCCCTTGTTCAGAAGTAATTGCAACGTTTTCTTGGGGCAGAGGTAAAGATTGTTCAACGCTGGGCGAGATGAGCAGAATGGGATCGGCATCAGTATCAAAAGGGGCAATTAAGAAACCCTTGTGGGCTTCATTGATTGCAGACAAACTATGCAGACGGAGAGGGAAGTTGTTACTACCGAGGTAGTGATATTTCTGTTCACTTGGGAGCTTGTAATATGCAAATGAAGTGTGCTCCATGAGGTGTCCTTATTTTAGAAATTTGTGTGCAATCAGTTTTTCTCTTTCAACACACGCTTTGCTTCCTCCCAAATCTCATCCATCTCTTCCAAGGTCATGTTCTTTAAGTCACGGCCTTGCTTGAGTGTTTTTTCTTCGAGGTAGTTGAAGCGCGAGATAAACTTTTGGTTGGTGCGCTCAAGTGCGTTGTCGGGATTGATTTTGTACAGGCGAGCAGCGTTTATAAGACTAAACATCAGGTCACCAAATTCAGCTTCCGCCTTATCGGTATCCATGTTTTCAACCTCATGCTCAAACTCTGCTATTTCTTCCTTTACCTTATTCCAAATGTCTGAGCGTTCTTGCCAATCAAAGCCCACACCACGCGCCTTATCCTGAATGCGGTAAGCCTTAATCAATGAAGGCAGAGAATTAGGCACTCCTGAAAGTACCGACTTATTACCGTCCTTCTCCGTTTGCTTAATCTGTTCCCAAAGCTTGATTACTTCGCTGGCATCCTCTACACCTTTCTGTTCGCCAAACACATGCGGGTGGCGATACACCAACTTGTTCGACAAATTTTCGCAAACATCATGAATGTCAAAGTCATTGGTTTCCGAACCGATCTTGGCGTAGAAAATCACGTGGAGCAACACATCGCCCAACTCTTTGCAGATTTCCTTTTTGTCTCCTTTCAGCAAAGCTTCGGCAAGTTCAAAAGTTTCTTCAATTGTGTTGGGGCGCAAACTCTCAAATGTTTGCTTTCTGTCCCAAGGGCATTTCACGCGGAGTTCGTCCAATATATCAAGCAGGCGACCAAACGCGGCAACCTTTTCTTCTTTCGTATGCATGGTGAAAATTTGTTTGTCATTTAGTCTCGCAAATTTATAAATAAATTGTGGAAATCCTCTATCTTTGCAGAAGCAAATCACGGAATGAACGATGGAAAAGTTTGAACTCACCATTTTAGGGTGTGGTAGCGCCACGCCTACCCTGAAGCACTTGCCTACTTCGCAGGTGCTCAATGTGCGTGAAAAACTTTTTATGATTGACTGCGCCGAAGGCACCCAACTACAATTTCGCCGAGCAGGTCTTCGCTTCAATCATTTGAGTCATATTTTCATTTCTCACCTACATGGCGATCACTGCTTAGGACTTCCAGGACTGATTTCAACGCTTGCGCTAAAAGGCAGAACGTCAGACATTCATGTTTACGCCCCCATTGGTGCAGAAGCCTTATTCCGCCCTTTGTTTGAATTCTTTTGCAACGGCATTCCCTTCGAGATTTACATCCATGAGATTGATACAAATGTGGTGGCGGAGGTGTATACTGATAGAAGTCTGAAAGTTACGGCATTCCCACTTACGCACCGTATGCCCACCTGCGGTTTCTTGTTCCAGGAGGTTGGAGTGTTGCCCCACATCCGCAGGGACATGATTGATTTTCTCGAAATTCCAAATTGCTATATCCAAAACATCAAGCAGGGCGAGGGGTGGACCACTCCCGAAGGTAAATTTTACCCTCACGAAGCGCTGACCACTCCCTCCGAACCGCCCCGCAGTTACGCTTATTGCTCTGACACACGCCCCGTGGTGGGTAATGTGCCACTGCTCAAAGGAGTGGACCTACTCTTTCACGAAGCCACATTTGCAGAAGCCGAAGCGGGTAGGGCGAAAGAGACCTTTCACTCTACGGCAAAGCAAGCCGCAAGCATCGCACAGGCGGCTCAAGTGCGCCAGTTGCTGATTGGTCACTTCTCCGCGCGCTATACGGATGAGCGACTCTTGCTGGATGAAGCAAGGCAAGTGTTTGAGCATACCACATTGGCTAAAGAATTACTGAAAATTGCCATTTCTCCGCGCACTCAATAGGTAAATGGTGGTTAATACGGTAGAATTTTATACTATTTTGTAAAAAAAATAGGACAACCACTTTGCATATTCAAAAAATGTTGTAATTTTGCACTGCATTTGAGAAATAAATGCGGAAAGGAAGTTTGGGTGAGTGGCTGAAACCACCAGTTTGCTAAACTGACGTACGGGCAACCGTACCGGGGGTTCGAATCCCCCAGCTTCCGCCAAATGCAGAAGAGTAGGTAAGGTTCACTTACCTACTCTTTTATTTTTTCGTACGTTACGACTGGACTTTCGTGTGCGTTGTGGTAGAAGTAAACCACCGGTAGTCCTTTTTTATAAGTAGCATATAAGACTTTGTTTCCTGGATTTCGTTTTTGGGAACGGTGAATATAAAAAAGTAGATTTCCCCCTGCTGACAATCTACTTTTTTATTTTGTGCCTGTAAAATGAATGCTGTTGTTATGCGGATTGAGGGTGAAAATAACGGCTCTATAAGGGGGTAAAATTTCCCTCTTTCCATCCTCAAAAAAACTAAACCTATTTTCGTAAAAATTATTAGTAACATAAAAAAAATTATTAGTAACATATTTTAAAATACATTACTAATAATTTTGACTAAAATAGAGGTGTGTTTAAATGTCAGATAATCAATCTGTTATAAGTTTGCTGAAAATGCCCCCTTGGGGTGTGCGTATGTTGGGTGGCGGGAGATGTTTTTTGGCGTGATGACCTCACTTTACCCACAACTTTTTGCCGTTGATAATATAGATGCCCCGCGGCAACATTTTGGGATTATTCGTTGAAACCTTTCGACCTGTTATAGTATAAATAGTGTTGGTGGGGGCGACTTGTGAGATGCTGGGAATGTTAGTCGCCTCGGTGTTGCGTCTGTAGCTAACTGTGACCGACTTCAGGCGCACCGTCTCTGTTACCTCAAAGGTTACGGCTTGCGCATTGCCCGTCCATTTTTTGCTTTTTACGTTAGGCAATCCCTTAAGGTCAGATGAGGCAACGGGATTAAACTCAATCGTTTCTATAATGTGCTCATCGGGCACGGAGAAGGTGATGCCTCCGCCGTCAGCATAGAGTCCTAAGAAGACGCCTTCGCTCTTAGAGTTGTAAAAGCGGGTGTTGGTCGTGGCGCCGTGAGTGACGGAGATGGTTACAGGTCCTTGGATGATGTCGCTATCTACGGCAGTTTCTCGAGTTTGTTGAGGCGTGGCAAATCCGAGTGATTCAGGGGTGGTGAAATCAAAAAGTTCTTCGGTTAGTTTTACCGTCAATGTGTAAAAGGCTGTGCCCGTGTTGTAAGAGTCATCAGCCGTCGCGGTTGCGGTTATCGTAGTCGTGCCGGCGTCTATGATGGTTACTTCTCCGGTATTCTCGTCAATGGTGGCAACAGTTGTGTTGCTACTGCTAAACGTGACATCTGTCATCGCACCGCTTAATGTGGGCGGCGTGAATGCGTCGCCAAGGTATATGGTTAGGGCGGTGGCGGAGAATTGTAAGGTTTGTGGTTTTTTGTCAGGGTCGCCAGCGGTGTAGCGGAATATACTAACGGGTTCTTGTCCCGAGGCATAACAATTAAATAAGGTGTTATCGGGGTTAAATCTAATTTTGTTTCCCTTTGAAGCTGGTTGGTTAAATGCAATGGTTGCAGAGTTGTCTGCCTCAAAGGTAATCGAAGCTTTGCTATAGTCGTTGGGTGTGCCAGCAGTTTGATAGGTCAATTCGTTGGCGTTGCTTTTTGTGGAACACAAGTAACCTTTGTCTTCTCGATAAAAACTATACCCGGAAGAGCGAACTTCTAATTTAAAAACTGCCGCATCGCCAATGTTTCTAATAATCCCGGCGTCAATTTCTACAGGAGTTGCTGGGAGGTTCTTAGCACTCTTCTCCGCCACACTAATCGCCTGCTGATACTCGGTATTGACAATCAGATAGTGTTCTCCTTCAATGAGCGCATCTTCCGACGTCACAATTTCATAGTATTGTGCAGACATATTCATTGATATTACCCCGCAGATAAATAGTAGGATTGTGCGAAAAATATTGCGGTGTTTCATTAGAGAGTAATGCTTATGGGTTAATATGAATTTACGGAAGGTTAATTGCTTCGGTGTGCGTGATTTATACTTTAGTAGGGGTGCAAAATTAGGCGACTTTTGGTAACAAATGCAACCTGCTTTCCCACGCAGTGCAAAGGTAAGATTTTTCTTGCGTATTAGCGCCAGGTGTTGTCAACGAAATGTAGTTGGGTAATATATTTGTTGTTGCGAAAAGAGAAACACATAAATGCAACGGTTAATTGAAAATTTATAAGTAGATTTGCGTTGCAAATTTTAATATATGTATATGATATTCAAACATTAGTTTAATGATAGGTGTGATTGTATGACAAATTTGTTTGAATATTCTACTCCAGAGTTGGTGTAATAATCAGGCACAAAAAGAGAGGTGTAATCTTTCTGTAGTAGGCGTCAGAAATAAATGAGATTTTATGATAGTTAATACATTCAAAGACAAAGTAGTTATTGTAACTGGTGGTGCCAACGGGATTGGAAGATGCATTGCCGATGAGTTTCGCAATCAGGGAGGCGTAGTATATGTAATTGAC
This sequence comes from Bacteroidaceae bacterium, assembly GCA_017628555.1. Taxonomy (GTDB): domain Bacteria; phylum Bacteroidota; class Bacteroidia; order Bacteroidales; family Bacteroidaceae; genus Alloprevotella. The sequence continues at coordinate 27,659 of JAGBYW010000161.1, forward strand.
AAGCAAGAGGGAGAGAATTTCGTTGGCGACATCTCTAATAAAGAGGTGCTGGAGGCTTTTGCAAATTACGTGATAAGCAAGCACGATAAGGTGGATTTCATCATCAACAATGCTTTGCCGCTGATGAAAGGGATAGACGAATGTTCCTACGAGGAGTTTCAGTATGCGTTGAGCGTGGGAGTGACCGCACCATTTTACTTGGTGAAGTTGCTAAAAAGTCACTTGGCAGAAGGTGCATCCATCATCAACATCTCTTCATCACGCGACCGCATGAGTCAACCACAGACCGAGAGTTATACAGCAGCCAAGGGTGGTATTGCTGCACTCACGCATGCATTGGCGGTGAGTCTGTCGGGAAAAGCAAGGGTAAACTCCATTTCCCCTGGGTGGATAGATACGGCATACACGGTTTACGAAGGTCCTGATGCCACACAGCAACCTGCTGGTAGAGTGGGGAATCCTATGGATATTGCCAATATGGTGCTATTTTTATGTAGCGACAAGGCTGGCTTTATCACGGGTGAGAATATCTGCATCGATGGTGGCATGACCAAGCAGATGATTTATCATGGAGATTGCAGTTGGAGGTTGGAGCAATAAAAAACAGTCAATGATGTTAGCATACACATACATCGAAAAAGGGAAGTTCGCTTTGGTGGAGAAGCCGAAGCCTACACTCATTGAACCTACCGATGCCATTGTTCGTGTGACGATGAGCAGTATCTGTACAAGCGACCTGCATATCAAGCACGGAAGCGTTCCTCGTGCCGTTCCGGGTATTACCGTTGGTCACGAAATGGTGGGAGTGGTGGAAGAAGTTGGTGCGGAAGTCACCAATGTAAACCCCGGAGACAGAGTAACCGTCAATGTAGAGACGTTCTGCGGAGAGTGCTTCTTCTGCCAGAATGGTTTTGTGAACAATTGTACCGACCCGAATGGCGGTTGGGCATTGGGATGCCGCATTGATGGCGGACAAACAGAATACGTGCGTGTTCCTTTAGCAAATCAAGGACTGAACCGCATTCCCGATAGTGTGACCGATGAACAGGCATTGCTCGTGGGCGATGTCTTGGCTACTGGCTTTTGGGCAACCCGCATTTCTGAGATAACCGAAGATGATACCGTCTTGATTATAGGAGCGGGACCTACTGGCATCTGCACCCTTATTTGCGCAATGTTGAAGCGCCCCAAGCGTATCATTGTATGCGAGAAGTCTGAAGAAAGACGTCGGTTTGTGGCAGTGCATTATCCCGAAGTATTGCTTACCTCTCCCGAAGAATGTAAGGACTTTGTCTTGAAGAATAGCGACCACGGCGGTGCTGATAGAGTGCTCGAAGTAGCAGGTGCCAATGACACCTTCCGCTTGGCGTGGGAGTGTGCTCGTCCGAATGCCGTCGTCACCGTGGTTGCCCTTTACGACACTCCCCAAGTTCTCCCTCTTCCCGATATGTATGGCAAGAACCTCACCTTCAAGACGGGTGGGGTAGATGGTTGCGATTGTGAGGAAGTCCTTCGCCTTATTGAAGCAGGGGAGATTTACACCACTCCACTCATCACGCATCGTTTCCCGTTGAGTGAGATTGAACAGGCTTACCGCATCTTTGAGAATAAATTAGATGGGGTGATTAAGGTGGCAATTATTTAATTTGAAGACATTATGCAACCTCCCAAGATAGATAACTCGACTAAAGAAGAAAGACTGACCTATGTCCTTGAAACCTGGAAATGCCTGCACGATTGCGAGGCGTGTGGAAAGTGCCGCATCCTGAAAGGTCGGGCTGCGGAAACGCTCTATGCCGACTACATCGAAGGCAATCGGAGTTATATGGATATCACATTGGAGATAAGAAACAGGAGCTACTGATTGTGTCCCCTGTTTTTTTTTCTGTTATTAGTGTTATTATTTTCTATGCAACACATTTACACTATTGATTGAAAGCGTTTTAGCCTTTTAATCGGTACAACTCGCATTTTCACAATGACACGGAAAATACTCACAAATTCATCGTGCTGA
>JAGBYW010000162.1 GCA_017628555.1 Bacteroidaceae bacterium
CAATGATGATAGTTTCGTAACCTACAGCCTTAGCCGCTTCTACGGTTTCAGCAACGCAAGCGTCAACTGCCTTAACCGCCTTTTCTACTGCTTCATAAATACCGGTGTGACCCACCATGTCGCAGTTTGCAAAGTTCACCACGATGAAGTCATACTTATCTTCCTTGATTGCAGCAACGAGTTTATCCTTTACTTCGTAAGCTGACATTTCGGGCTGGAGGTCATAAGTAGCCACCTTGGGAGAAGCCACGAGGATGCGGTCTTCGCCTTCGTAGGGAGCTTCACCACCACCGTTGAAGAAGAAGGTTACGTGAGCGTACTTCTCAGTTTCAGCTGTGTGCAACTGCTTGAGACCCTTGCTTGCGATGTATTCGCCGAGTGTGTTCGTTACATTTTCCTTGGGGAAGAGGATGTGCACGTTCTGGAATGACGCATCGTAGGGAGTCATGCAGTAGAACTGAATGCCGGGAATAGTCTTCATGCCAGCTTCGGGCATATCCTGCTGAGAGAGTACGATAGTGAGTTCCTTAGCACGGTCGTTGCGGTAGTTGAAGAAGATTACCACGTCGCCTTCCTTAATAGTGCCGTCAACGTTTGCGTTATTGATGGGAAGAACGAACTCGTCAGTTACATCAGCGTCGTAGCTTTCCTGCATCGCCTGCACCATGTCAGTAGCCTGCTTACCCTTGCCTTCTACGAGAAGGTCGTACGCTTCCTTAACACGCTCCCAACGCTTATCGCGGTCCATAGCGTAGAAACGACCTACGATAGAAGCAATTGCCGCACCGTTAGCGTCGCAAACACCCTGGAGCTGTTCGATAAAGCCCTTACCGCTCTTGGGGTCAGTGTCGCGACCGTCCATAAAGCAGTGTACGAAAGTCTTGTCCTGTACGCCATATTCCTTCGCCACTTCGATGAGCTTGAAAAGGTGGTCGAGAGAAGAGTGCACACCACCGTTAGAAGTAAGACCCATCAAGTGAAGACCCTTGCCGTTCTTCTTTGCGTATTCGTATGCAGAGATAACTTCGGGGTTCTGAAGGATAGAACCGTCTGCGCAAGCGCGGTTGATTTTCACGAGGTCCTGATAAACGATACGACCTGCGCCGATATTCAAGTGACCTACTTCAGAGTTACCCATCTGACCGTCGGGCAAACCTACGTTTTCGCCAGAAGCCTGGAGCTGTGAGTTAGGATAATTTGCGAAAAGCGAATCCATGTAGGGAGTAGCCGTCTGGAAGATTACGTCACCCTTACCCTTGTTACCAATACCGTAACCGTCGAGGATCATTAAGAGAGCTTTCTTTGCCATAAATGTATAGTATTTATAAATGTGTTAATTGTAAGGAAAAATCTATTACTTAGAGAGCGTACAGAGTTTCTAAAAATTTAAATTCTTAGAGACTTTTAACGCACTGCAATGCATTCAATTTCCACCAACGCATTCTTGGGAAGCGTCTTTACGGCAACTGCCGAACGCGCGGGGCATGTGCCGGGGAAGAATTCGGCATATACGCTGTTCATATCCGCAAAGTCTGCCATGTCAGCGAGGAACACAGTTGTCTTCACTACGTTCTCCATTGTCAAACCCACTTCTGCAAGGATGTTCTGCATATTTGTGAGCGACTGGCGGGTTAATTCCTTCACGCCGCCGGGAGCAAATTCGCCCGTAGCGGGATCTATGGGGAGCTGACCGGAAACGAATACGATGCCATTGGCTTCGATGGCCTGACTGTAGGGACCAATAGCTGCGGGAGCCTTAGTTGTTTCGATTTGAGTTTTCATTATTTTGAGGTTAGAGGGTTATATTATTTATAGGAACTATAGCAACTATAGACACTATAGCAACTATAGACACTATAAACTATAGAATTTTTATTTCAAATAATCTTCAAAGTAGCGGGTGATACGTTCGTGCAAGTGCACCATATCCTTGCCCATCATGTTGTGACCTTGTCCAGAATACACGAAATAATCGGGCTGCGTGCCGGCATCTGCTGCGGCGCGAAGGAAGGAGAGGCTGTGCTGCAAGATACATGTGGGGTCGTTATAACCAACGATAATCTGGAGTCTGCCTTTCAAGTTCTTTGCCTTGTTGAGAAGGTTAGAACCTTCGTAACCTTCGGGATTTTCCTGGGGAGTATCCATGTAGCGTTCGCCATACATTACTTCGTAAAGTTTCCAGTCGATTACGGGACCGCCGGCTACGCCTACCTTAAACATATCGGGGTATGAGCACATGAGGTTTGTGGTCATAAAACCACCAAACGACCAGCCGTGCACGCCCAAACGGTCTGCATCTACATAGGGAAGCGACTTCAAATATTCCACACCCTTCAACTGGTCTTCCATTTCCACGACACCCAAACGGCGGTGCGTGCAACTTTCAAACTCGAAACCGCGATACTGCGAGCCACGGTTGTCGACAACAAAGATGAGGTAGCCCTTCTGCGCCATATAGATTTCCCAAGGACGCGCAGCGTAGTTCCAACTTTCGTCAACGTTGTGCGCATGAGGACCTCCGTAAACATAAACTACGGCGGGGTACTTCTTCGCAGGGTCGAAATTTACGGGCTTTACCATGCGGAAGTAAAGGTCTGTGCTATCATCGGCCGCCTTAATCGTTCCGCAAGAAAACTCGGGCACATTGTAACCCGCCCAAGGCGTTCCTGCCTCATGAAGCGTAATAGCCGAGGGCTTTGTGGTGCTTAAAAGGTCCACCTGTCGGTAAACGCCGGGCGCGCGCCAAGTATCGCAGAGATAAGCTCCGCTTGCCGAAAGACGCGCCGAGTGTACGCCCTTACCATTGTCAAGAAGCGTGCGCTTCAGTGTCTTCACGTCCACACTATAATAATTGTGGCGGATGGGAAGTGCTTCATTCGACTTGTAGATAATGCTCTTCGCCTTCTCATTAAAGCCAAGCACGTCAATAACCTCGAAGTTGCCCTTCGTGAGTTGCGCCAATTCCTTACCCGTAGTGTCAAAGAGGTAAAGGTGGTTGTAACCGTCGCGACGTGATTGGTAAATGAACTTCGTATCATCCCAAGGGAGGAACTGGATAGGCGTCATGGGCTCTACATAACGGTCGTTGATTTCCGTATAAAGCACCTGCTTGCGCGCACCCGTCGTTGCGTCGTAAGCCACCAACTCTGACTTGTCCTGCGAACGGGGAACCTCAATTACATAAACCGTTTGCTCGTCCGGACTCCACGCTACGTTGGTGAAATAACGGTCGGTGTTGTCACCCGTCTGGAGGTAAACAGTCTTATCCGTAGCAGGGTTGTAAACACCTACCCACACCTTGTGGCTGGTCATACCTGCCATAGGATATTTCTCGGGTGCAAGCGTTGCTACACGGGGAGAATTGTCCACAAGGGGGAAGTCCGTCACCATCGTTTGGTCCATTTTGTAGAACGCAAGTAAGTTGCCCTTCGGACTCCAGAACAATCCGTTGTGAATACCAAACTCATCGCGGTGCACGCTTAATCCATATTGCATTTCGCGAGACCCGTCGGTGCTGATTTGAGAAACCGTGCCGTCTGCCTTTTGCACAAAGAGGTTCCAGTCCTTCAAATACGCCACACACTTACTTGCACGCGCCACGCCTCCTTCAGGAATACCTGCGGGAAGGGCAAGCGTCCATACAATTTGCTTCTTAGTCCAGTCGTAGCGCACTAAGTATTTGCCGGTATTGAACTCTGCAACGGTTTCTCCGGCAACGGGGAAATTAGCATTGAGAAGGTTGCGCACCTTGCCGTACTTCTCCACATCCAAAGCAGCATTCACGTCATCATCAGTGAAGAGCACAGCGGGTTCCTTCAGGAGTTTTCCCTTGGCATTCGCAAGTTGCTTCACTTCCTCTACTTCCAACTGCATGAGGTTGTCACCCCACCACGCCGTGTAGAGGTTCTTGGGTTGCAAGTTCCAATAGTTTGAACCGCCCCACATCAAGTCGTCGAGCGTAAACTGCTTTAATTGTGCCGTCATAAGGGTTGGGAGGAGCGCAAGGGCAATAAGCAAGGCTCTCTTAAGGTATTTGGTAAACATATAGGTTGATTAAAAGTATAAGGTTCAAGAATACCGGATGGCGCTCTCCCCCTGTTCATAGGGGGAGGGGACCACCGCAGGTGGTGAGGGGGTGCAAAATAGTGAGTAGTTAGAAGCATTCCATGCGGTGCTTTTTTCGGCACCCCCTCACCGCTACGCGGTTCCCTCCCCCTATGAACAGGGGGAGAGCGCCATTCGGGGTGTTACATCAGTTACTACTTCTGCCCAAACTTACGCGCAAAGGGCTTTTTGGCGAAGTCCTTCTTACCACCATCTTTGCGGTCAAAGGGTTTCTTTGCGCGGTCGAAGGACTTGCCACCCTTATTGAAAGGCTTATCCCCGCCACGCTTTTCAAACTTACGGGGTTGGCGCTCGCGGTCTCCCTCTTCGCCTTCCGCATCACGGCGACGGCGACGCTCGAGTGCGTCTTGGTTGCGCACAAATTCCTGGTGGCGACGCTTGAGGAGTTCGTAAGCGGGATCGTAATCGTCATCGCGCTCAATCTGACGGGGACGGTCGTTGAACTCTCCGCGGTCACGCTTGAAGCGACGCTTTTCGCCCATCTTGCGCAACTCACCCTCGGTCTTCACTTCACCTCCCTCGGCACGGAAATCCTTCATCGTGCCGTCGAAAATGACATACTTGCGGAGTTCACAGTCGAGCGCACCATTGTAAAGGGGCGTCTTGAGCGAGGGACGCATACCGATTTCGCGGAACAAGTCTTCCTTATAAGAAATCACGTGCGCCTCGCCACCCTTAAAGGCATGCTTGAGGCGGTTACCGAGTGTGCGGTACACCTCATAGAGGTCTTCGGGTTTCAAACGCTCACCGTAGGGCGGGTTCGTAATCATGATGGCAGGGCGTTCGGGTTGTTCGAAATCACGAACGTCACGCTGCTGAATCACAACGAGATCCCCTACCCCAGCATTCTTGGCATTCGCCCGCGCAGCCTCAACGGCACGCAAGTTCAGGTCATAGCCATAGAACTTATAGTCACACTCGCGCTCCTGTGAGTCGTCGTTGTAAATGCGGTCGAAGAGGTCGGCGTCAAAATCCTTCCACTTCTCAAAACCAAACTCCTTGCGGAACACGCCAGGGTAGATGTTGCGCGCCATAAGTGCTGCCTCAACGAGCAACGTACCCGAACCGCAGAAGGGGTCTACGAAGTCGCTCTGCATGTCCCATCCAGAGAGTTTTATCAAACCTGCCGCGAGCACTTCATTGATAGGCGCTTCCACCGTAGCCACTCTGTAACCGCGCAAGTGCAGACTTTCACCCGACGAGTCGAGAGAGAGGGTTGCCGTGTCGCCCGCAATGTGCATGTTCAAGCGGATGTCGGGATTGGAAATGCTGATGTTGGGACGGTCGCCCGTAGTGTCGCGGAAGTAATCCACGATAGCGTCCTTCACCTTATAGGCAACGAACTTCGAGTGACGGAACTCATCGGAATAGACCACCGTATCCACGGCAAACGTCGTATCATTGTCCAAATAATCTGCCCAGTTGATGGCACGCACCCCGTCGTACACTTCATCGGCACTGCGCGCCTTGAAATGCTTAATGGGTTTGAGGATGCGCACTGCCGTACGGAGGCAGAAGTTTGCGCGATACATCATTTCCTTGTCGCCCGTAAACGAAACCATACGGCGACCGATTTGCACATTGTCCGCACCGAGTTCAATCAACTCCTGTGCCAACACTTCTTCAAGACCCTGGAAGGTCTTTGCGATGAGTTCAAATTGCATTGTCAATACTATCGTTATTTTTACTGCCCACCTCACGGCACTCTTGTGCCACAAAGCAGTCAGCATACTATTGCTAAAACCGAGGAAATGCGCGACACGCCTGCGCACACTCCTTACACGTTACAAAATTACAGAATTTTAGCGGTACGCATCGCATAAAAATCAGTTTCTTTTCTTTCAGAAAACAAGTTTTTGCCCTTACCTCACAAATTTGCCAAGTCTGCCACAATTTACAACCGTTTTTTACCCCACCAAAGGTGAAAACAGCACCTCTGCGACGCCCTTTTTCACCCCCCCCAACCAGACTTGCAAAAAACTAAGTCTATTGTCGTAAAAATTATTAGTAACCTAAAAAAAATTATTAGTAAGATAATTTAAAAAAGGTTACTAATAATTTTGGGTAGGTTTAAGACGCTGATTATCAGGAGTATATTGTGGCGAAAAATTGTTACATTTTTGCCATTTCCAAGCACC
>JAGBYW010000163.1 GCA_017628555.1 Bacteroidaceae bacterium
CCCCCTATAAACAGGGGGAGAGCGCCGTCCGGATTTACACTCCGCATGGTATTACTCACTACTCATTACTCACTACTACCTACTACTTACTACCTACTCACTTTCAATTATCTCCCAATCAGTTTCAACTAACTCCCACTTATTTTCAACTAACTCCCAATTAGTTTAGTGAGTAGCGACGGACTAAAAGTCCAAGGAGTCCATAACCCAGGGCAAGGCGAACGGAGTGAGGCGACACCCTGGGTAGGCATCCACCCCTCATGGCGCGCCCTATTAGGGGCAAAAGTAAAAACACCTTGCTCGCTATATCGGACTCATACTTGCAACATAGGACTTTTGCCCTTACAGGGCGCAACACCCCTCATCACCCACCCAAGGCGACGCTCCCAAGGTCGCTTGCCGTTGGGCTATAGACTCGTTGCCCCTTTGGGGCGCTTCCCACTCCGCACGGACTCCTCTCTACCCACTACTCCTCTTCCACAAGGCGCCGCTCCTAAGGTCGCTTGCCGTTGGACTATGGACACGTTGCCCCTTTGGGGCGCTCCCCAACCGTTTACCATCTTCCGTCGTCCGTTGACCGTTTACCAAGAACAGCCTAACGGCCCCTAACAAAACCTAAAAGCACTGGGACAACAAAAAAAGAGGGTGCAGCTTGATAAAAACTGCATCCTCTTCTGTTATTTCTGTTATAAGTTTTTGCACTTAAAGTTCAATCGCCAATCTGACGCTTATCTGTCGCCCTGTGAGGTAGTTGGGCACGGCATAACGTGTGTTGGTGATGTCGGTAATCCAATAGTAGGAGTTTACGTTGTTGATTCCCAAGAGGTTGAGGGCGTCGAGTCCTATCCATGCGTTCTTAATCCATTTGAGGCGCGGGTAACTCATGAGGTAGTCCTCGTTATTAAAGAGGCAATAGGAAAGCCCCATATCGACGCGCTTATAGGCGGGTGCTCTGAAGACGTGTTTCTCGCGCTGGGCATGTGAGGGTCCGAAGGGCAATCCGTCTGCCACGGCGGCTTTGAGAATCAGGCGCCAGCGTTCTGAACCGGGGAAGTAGTCGGTGAAATAGAGCGAGAAGTTGTAGCGCTGGTCGGTGGGGCGCGGTATCCACATGCCGTTTAGTTTCTCCTCGGTCTTCATGAGGGAGAAGGTCACCCAAGAGTCGGTGCCGGGCACGAATTCACCGAAGAGTTTGAGGTCGATCCCTGCGGCATAGCCCTTTGACATGTTGCGACCGTAATAAACGACTCTGACGTTGTCTACGGAGTAAGGGATGAGGTTGGAGAGCGCCTTATAGTAAGCTTCAGCGGTGAACTTAAAGGGGCGGTCAAACATTCGGAAGGTGTAGTCGCCACCGAGGACAAAGTGGATACTTTTTTGCGCCTTGATGTCCTTGTTGAGTTGTGCCGTGGCGGTGCCTCCGATGAGGGTGGTGTCGCGCAATTCCTTGTAGAAAGGTGCTTGATAATAGACGCCAGTGGCAAATCTGAAGGTGAGTTTATCGTTTTGTGGCAACAAACCGATTGACATTCGTGGGGAGATGAGCGTTTCGCCGTTCCAGTCCCAATGGGTGAGGCGCACGCCGTAAGTGAGGTTGAAGAGGCCGAGGCGTGACTTAAAGCGCCAGGTGTCTTGCAGGTAGCCTTCAATCTTGTTTGATGTCAATGAGTTCTTGGATTTCAGGCTGTAAATCAGTTGTAACTGATCGGGGTTATAAGGCAAGGAATAGCCCATGGAATCGCGCATTTCCCACTCTTTGGCGTTTTCACGGATACGCATGTTTTGCCAATTCACTCCCGCTTGGAGGGTGTGTCCCGTGATTTTCGTGCGGAAGGCGAGTCCCACGTTGTTCACCTCCGCCTGAAGGAAGTTTCGGGCATGCTCCATGTAGGTGCCCACGCCCAACTGCTCCTGGGAGGTGGCTTCGTTCAACCAATACTCGCCCTGGATGTCGTAGGTCTCTTGCTCCTTCGTTAGGAAGCGCGAATAGTTTGCGGCAAGGTAGGTTTCGGGGGTGAAATGGTGGGTAAGGCTGGCGGCACCGAAATAGGTGCGGAAATAGTCCTTCTCCTGCCCATCGAAATAGACCTTAAACTGCTTGGCGGCCTCCATGGTGCCGAAATTGGTTTCACGGTCTTCGGGTTCGAACTGATAGGTGTTGTCAGAGATGTTTCCCAACACGTCGAAGGTCCACTTTTGTGAGGGTCGCCAACTGACATACGCCTGATAATCGATGAAGTGTGGGCGATACTCCCCATCGGTATCGGTAGATGCGAGGAGGTAGCGCGTGGTCTTATAGCGCACGGAGGTCATCACGCTCACGCGCTTGTTCCCCCACCCTACGTAGGCGCCGCCACCAAGGAGGGAGGCGTTGGCTTTGGCTTCAAACTTTTCGGGTGTGCGGTAGGTAATGTCCAATACGGACGACATCTTGTCGCCATAGCGGGCTTCAAAACCGCCACTGGAGAAGGATATTTTCTCCACCATATCATTGTTAATAATGGAGAGTCCCTCCTGCCGACCCGAACGGATGAGCATGGGACGGTAGACCTCGATGCCGTTGAGGTAGACGACATTTTCGTCGAACGAACCGCCACGGACGTTGTATTGCGAGGAGAGTTCGTTGTGGGTGCTTACACCGGCTTGTGTGGCGATGAGTTCTTCTACGGCATTACCCGTTGTAGAGGGCAGGAATTTCCCCTCTACGGGGTTGATGCGCCCCATGGTGCCGAGTTGCTTGCGCTGACCAGTAACGATGGCGGTGCCAAAGAAATCGTCGAATGTGGGCAACACGACGTCGAGGCGCACGGAGTCTTTGGGAGAGGTCAAGATGCGCTTGCGACTTTCGTAGCCAATCATCGAAAAGACGACTTCAACGGTGTCGGTAGACATGCAATAGAAACTAAATTCTCCCTGCAAGCTCGTGATGGTTCCGGTGTTTTGAGAGGGCACGCGCACGTTGGCTAACTCAATGGGATTTCCACCAGTATCCTTTACGGTACCGAAGATGCGGCACCGCGATTGGGCTTCTCCCACCCCTGCAAACACAAACAGGGTGACAACGAAGCCCATGAGTCTTTTACTAAAATTAAACATCATAGATAATACACACGGTGTAACTTTCACTTTAACGCAGCAATCAACTATAATATTGCATAGCATGCCGCATAAATTAAAAGTGCCACATAGGTGAGCAGGATACCTTCGGTAAGCAACTGCGCACGTTCTGGGGTAAACAATCCAGCACCTCTAAGCATATATCGTCTGTCTAAGTAACGATACAATCTGTAAACCATCCAGCCAACACAACACCCCCAAAGCACACCTACAAGAATATCTCCCACATAATGTACCCCTAAATAAAGTCTTGTCCAACAATTCAGCAGTGCCCAGGAAGAAATAGTTCCCGTAAACCACTTATGGCGAAAGAGCAAAGAAAGAAAAACTGCCACACCACAAGTGTTCGCGGCATGACTGCTAAAGAATCCATAGGGTCCTCCCCTATATCCATCAACGAGGTCAATAAGCCCATCTAGTTCTGGATTTTGAGAAGGACGAAGGCGTGCCACAAGTGGTTTGAAGACGCCGCTCGCCATTTGGTCGGCCAAGATGATTACCAATGCAACCGAGAGCATTACAAGTAGCGCATTCTTCCAATTTCTCATCCGCACTAACAGATAAACGAGCAACAGAGCGAGTGGTACCCAAGTTGTTGTCTTGGTCGCTGTCTTGGCAAAGGTATCAAGAAACACACTCTCGCTGCCATTCAACCACAAAGTAAGTTGAGTGTCAAGTGAAACTATCATATCTAACATAACCCCTTCATTTTAAATCTTAACATACTCAACCTGCGCCTTCTGACACCAAACCTCTCTTCCGTCGGGGAGCACTACATGCACCCACTCATCATTAAATTCATCATTAAATTTCAAAATGCTACCTGCTGGTATTTCACCAACTTGCTTTGATGCTTCCGTCGCACTTTCATAAAGCTGCGTCATTTTCATTACCACCAGATGCTCTGCGTTGTAAAAACGCTCCTTGCTGCTATAGGCAAAAATATTAAGCACCACCCAAGAGAGAAAAGAAAAAACGGCGATAAAAAACATACATTTCTTCACCAACGGAGTCTTTGCAAGCAGGAAAAACACCCCAAAAAGAAGAAACACAGCAAAGGAAATCGTAGCGAGATTTCCCCATTGGTTGGCATTTTTGCTAGACAGAAGCGATTTCAACCAAGTGGTATAAAATAGTTCGTCAGCAGAACCTACTTGCCCCCCTGACTGCTCCAAGCAAAGCATGAGATTATCCTGAGCATCTGAATGTTGAGGATTAACTTTAAGAGCTTTTAGATAGTTTAATATTGCTCTTGGTATTTCCCCCATGCGGTAATAACAATTTCCTAAATTATAGAAAATTTCATCATTCACCCCCTGGGCTAACTCTGATTCGTATGCCCCCGCAGACTCTTTAAATTGCTGCACAGCATACAAACTATCGCCCCTCGTTGAGGCTGACGAGGTGAGGAATATAAAAGAGGAAAAAATATATGTCAGTATACGTTTCATATAAAACCTTAAAGTAATTGGAGCACGTCTTTAACCTCCTGAAGCAGTTCTTTCATTCCGTTGTCATCAACGCGTGGAGCAAATTTGGCATATTCGCATTCGTCTATAACTTTCAGCAGGCGCTGCGTGAGCGAAGCATCTATTTTAAGTTTTGCAAATAAGTCGGTAATCGAGGTTCTACTTAAATTTGAGCGATGCAACTTAAATTGCTCCATCAGATAATTTGAAATAGTTTCATTTATTACTTCATAAAATCTGTCATTTTCCTTATTCTTAATACATTGATCTGCTACTTTCAACTGTACAAGTGCCTTACGCATTGCCGCCTTCTGCTTGTTAGCAGTAACATCCCTACGGCGGTATTTTTTAACAAGGTAAAAAACTCCTACGGCACAGCACAGTAGCATTACCTGAGTCAGTATATAACCTTTGCCACCCCATGTAACATATGCATTACGCTTCACCAGTAAGTAGTCACCAGCGTGTATGGTATGAATATCTTGTAACTGCTTGGCGGAGTCTCCCTGACCACTACCTTCCAAACCAGGCAACACGTTCATCTTAATCTTATCCGAAGACAGGCGCTCATACCTATCCTTTACGGTGTTGTAATACGACAGCGTCAGGGCATCAAGCGTAAACTTTCCCGCGCTCCTCGGAACCACCGTATAATCATAGGTCACACACCCCTTATGTCCGTTGCCAGTCAGTTCGAGTTCCTCACGTGTAGCCACGTCATATACATCCATTTCTGCCGTACTGTTCATCGTTGGAGGGAGCATAAGTTTCAAATTTCCATATCCCTCGATGTCTAACTGATAGTGTATGGCAACATCAGACGTAATGGGCGAAGTCTTCCACTTCCCTTTCATAGAAAGTTCACCTACAACGCCACAAAAGTCATCGGGTTTCGGTTCAGGAAGAGGCACCACCTCAATCATAAGTTTCTCAGAAACACGCTTCAGCACACGACTCCTCATGCGCCCATTAAAAAAAGCGTCAAAAGCATCCATCGTAGGGTCACTCTCTACAATTTCACAATCGAGCGCAAGAGGCGCAATCTCAATTTTACCCGCTTGTTGGGGATACAAAATGTATTTTAGGCGGTCTGCTACTTTATACGACTCTCCCTCCACCTGTTCTAAACTAACATTGAGCTCAGTGATTGGTATTTCGCCCGCCACCATACCGTGAAAGTCGGGTGCCTTCTGCAGGTAGATATTGCTCAACCCTACTCCCATGCGCCAATACACGCGATACGTCACCACTACCGCCTCTTGCTCCCTCACACGAACCTTCGAGGCTATGGCGCGCACAAACAAGTCTTTTTCCGTGATATTCTTTATTGACTTAACGTGTTTTTCCACACGGCGTCCCTTAGTACTACCGCCCTGCACGACCTTAACCTTCACCTCACGCGCGGTGCGCTGCTTGCCGTCAATCTTCAACTTTGCTCGGGGCAGGGTAAACGTGCCACACGCCTTGGGTTCGAGGATATATGTGTACGTTGTTGTCTTGCTTTGCGTCATCTTAGATCCATTAAGCATAATGCTCGAACTTGTTGACAAATTTGGTCCGCTCAACACCTCGAAATCACTCAAATCAGGCAGCTCAATAGCGTCAACATCAGCATTTTCAACAATGTATTTCAACTCGAAATAATCATCTAGTCCCACCTCTTCGAGAGCGACCACTCGCACCTCCTGTGCAGCGAGATATAGGGGGAGCAAAAGTAAATATGTAAACAAACTGCGTAACTTCATAGTAACTGCGAATTTACCTCAAACTATCTAATCTGCAAAGCGAAACCTGTTAAAACTAGTTTCTAAACATTCAGACGCTCTACACTTTAACAAGGGAGCATCGACCGCACCTATCACCTATTCCTCCTGCGTTTTCGGGGAGGAGTTACCCTAAAGAGAATTTGCGTTATAACTGGAGAGAAACGCATGAAACCAACCAAGGTCACCGTAGCGTACACTATCACCTTGCTGAAGATGTTTATAAACGGTCTCTTTGAGTTCCGAGAGGAAGCCTTGAGCGTGCTTCGTAACCGTACACTTGATGCTAAGTTGCTCGACTAAGGCGTGGAACATTATGGTCACCACAGAATCCTGATGGGGGTGATGCCTATGCTTCTTCGGATGGCCTTTAATGTGATAAGGTGAAACTTGTTCATGGTTAATTGACTTGGTTAAGAAAATTCATACCTATATGTCTAAAAAAGGCAGGATGAGAATACACTTGGGCATCTTCATCCTAACTTTTTGCATCTCTATATAAAATTATTGCGCCTCGGCAAGGGGCACGCCTATTTTTTCCTTGAGTTCCTGCTCGCTCGATAGACGACACCTTATCGTAAACTGTGTATGTGTGGCAGTGTATTCTCGGTTGATTACTTCTGCCTCTGTTGCGCGTATAGTGCGCATGACTTTATCGACCTCTGCGTAGGGGATAGAGGCGGTAAATTCTCGCATCACAAAGCGCTCTTCAATGGTCGCAACAGTCAGGGCTTCGCCAGCCGCCGTTTTATAAGCCACGACCAATCCGCCTGTGCCTAAATTTACTCCACCATAATACCTAACAACGACGACAAGCGTGAAGGTTACTCCAAAAGAGCGCAACTGCCTTAAGATTGGTTGACCAGAGGAACCTGCAGGCTCTCCATCATCATTGGCACGCGTACGCTCCCCCTGATACCCCAAGACGTAAGCATAACAAACGTGGCGTGCATC
Organism: Bacteroidaceae bacterium; assembly: GCA_017628555.1. Classification (GTDB taxonomy): domain Bacteria; phylum Bacteroidota; class Bacteroidia; order Bacteroidales; family Bacteroidaceae; genus Alloprevotella. The sequence goes on from JAGBYW010000163.1 coordinate 7,304, forward strand.
GAAATATTTTTTGCGGTATTTAGCCACAAGCCGCTTTACATCTTCTTCGGTATCAACATGATGGGCAAAGGCAAGAAAGCGACTGCGCTTCTCCGAATAAAAACCTTCCGCGCCATTATCTGTGATGGTTAAATATTTGTCGTCCATCTATCTCTATAAATAAAGCAGGTAAAGAAATTTCAGCAAAAAAACAGAATGCAGAGTACGGAATATTTTGAGGATGGTATCCTGCATAGACATGTACGCTGCACTCTGTTACTTTTTTTCTAAGCAAAAGGTTAATTGAAATGATAGAGGAAAGTTGCTACGCCGTCTACGGCATGCTTCTTTTCACCCTGAATTTCGATATAAAATTTGATTTCCACCTTTGCGATACCTCTGAGGTTGGCAATGCTTTCCAACTTAGTTACCAAACGTACAGACTGCCCTGAGAGCACGGCTTGACCAAACTTCATTTTGTCCATACCGTAATTGACAAGCATCTTGATATTGTTGACCTCAATAATCTGATCCCACATATAGGGAAGCAGTGAGAGCGTGAGGTAGCCGTGTGCTATCGTCTGCCCAAACGGACTTTCCGTCTTGCAGCGCTCGGTGTCTACGTGTATCCATTGGTGGTCTAAAGTAGCGTCAGCAAAAAGATGAATACGCTCCTGTGTCACTTCCAACCATTCAGAAGTTCCAAGTTCTTGTCCGAGATGAGCGGCAAACTCATCGTAACTGTTAATGACCAATTTTTCCATGCATGAAACTGTATTAAATTGTTTGCGGATTTGAATTATTAACACCCCACTCCACTATTTCCGATAAGTGGGGCGCAGAGAAGCATAAATGATTTTACCTTCGGGAGTAAACATAAAGAGTGCCTTTTGCTTACGTGCCACCTTAGCGGGAGCAGTGAGGTCGATAGAAAATTGAGCCACATACCCCACTTTTTCTTCACCAATACGTGATTTATCAAACTTCATCTCTGAGGGTTCAGAGAATGTACGTTTCTTGATTCTCTTGCAGTACTTTTTGTTCACATACTCAGCCACCTTTTCTGTCGTAAGATTCTGACGGAAGAGAAAGAATGACACCGTATCGGCACAAAGGGCAGAAACGTCTGCAGCCTTACCATTACCCAAGGCATCAAAAAACTTGGTGATCTGCTCTTTAAGATTCGGAACTACCGACTCTACATCTGGAAGTTCATTCATCTTCTGAAGCACAAACATTGCCTCATTATAATTACGCGCCATTTGTCCTAACTGGGCATACGCTTCGTAATTTTGCTTTGCCTTCAACTTTATAGCATCTACCCAAAGCAATGAGTCTAACTTTTCTTCTGCAGCAACAAAATACTTATCGATAAGCTGGTGCTTATTCTTAAAAGTTTGTACAGCCTGAAGAGTGGGATTTTTAGTTATCGCTTTCCACTCCGCCTGCTGACGAAGTAGTACGCGCTTCTTTTCCTGTGCCAATTCGGCATAATCGGTAGCGGGAAAGCGCTTTGTAATGCTGTCACATTGTGCCGCCGTGTAGTCATTGCCCAGTGCATCGTAAAGCGCCTTTGCTTGATAAGCGTCTGTAGTGGTGTAGATATATCCACCGATAACTGCAGCAAGTCCTAAAACTGCTACGGTGGCAACGATACTTAAAGACTTAAACTTTTTCATGAGAAAAGATTTCAAAAGGGGAAGTCAGAAGACACATGAGATGCTTCTAACTTCCCACTTGTATTTTTACGATTAGAATTCTGCTGACTTAGGTGTGCGGGGGAAGGGAATAACGTCGCGGATGTTTTGCATACCTGTCACAAAGAGGATCAAGCGCTCAAAGCCGAGACCGAAACCACTGTGAGGACAAGTTCCGAAACGACGAGTGTCCAAGTACCACCACATATCCTTCATGGGAATCCCCAATTCGTTGATGCGAGCAGTGAGCTTTTCATAACTTTCTTCACGCTCTGAACCACCGATGATTTCGCCAATCTGGGGGAAAAGCACGTCCATAGCACGAACTGTCTTGCCGTCTTCGTTCTGCTTCATGTAGAACGCCTTGATTTCCTTGGGGTAGTCAGTGAGGATAACGGGTTTCTGGAAGTGTTCCTCTACGAGGTAGCGCTCATGTTCACTTGCAAGGTCTACACCCCAATATACGGGGAATTCAAAAGCCTTCTTCCCTGCCTTTGCTGCTGCTTCAAGGATTTCTACACCTTCTGTGTAAGAAAGACGAACGAAGTCGTTATTTACCACGAAGTTAAGACGTTCAAGTAGCGTCTTGTCTACCATTTTATTGAGGAACTCGAGGTCGTCCTTACAGTTGTCCAAAGCCCAACGCACGCAATATTTAATAAAGTCCTCTGCGAGATCCATATTATCGTTGATGTCGTTGAACGCCACTTCGGGTTCAATCATCCAAAACTCAGCGAGGTGGCGGGGCGTGTTAGAATTTTCAGCACGGAAGGTGGGACCAAAGGTGTAAATCGCACCGAGTGCCGTTGCTGCGAGTTCGCCCTCCAACTGACCGGATACGGTGAGTGAAGTGGTCTTGCCGAAGAAGTCGTCTGAGTAGTCAATCTTGCCATCAGCATCCTTCTTCAGGTCGTAGAGGTTCTTAGTCGTCACTTGGAACATCTGTCCTGCTCCCTCACAGTCCGAAGTCGTGATGATGGGGGTGTGGAAGTAGAAGAATCCGCGTTCGTGGAAATACTGATGGATGGCCATTGCCATGTTGTGGCGAATGCGGAATACGGCGCCGAAAGTATTGGTGCGTAAGCGCATATGAGCGTGCTGACGCATGAATTCAAAGGTTTGCCCCTTCTTCTGCATGGGATATTCAGCATCGCAAGTACCGTAAACAACGATGTCTGTTGCTTGAATTTCTGCTGCTTGACCAGCGCCCTGACTTTCTACAAGCGTACCTGTTACGGCAAGGCAAGCGCCAGTAGTTACTTTCTTCAATAACTCTTCGTCAAACTTGTCAACGTCAGCAACAATCTGAACGTTGTGAATGGTAGAACCGTCGTTAAGTGCAATAAAGTTTACCGACTTACTACCGCGTTTCGTTCTTACCCAACCCTTTACGGTTACTTCTGCGCCATAGTTGGTAGAACGAAGTATATCAATAACTTTTGTTCTCATAATAATTAAATATGACTATTCAAAAGCGCCCATGCGCAACATAGAAACTTCCTTTTCTGTGAGGTAACGCCAGTCACCACGGCGTACGTTCTTCTTAGTAAGACCTGCGAAATACACACGGTCGAGTTTTACAACATGATAACCCAATGATTCAAAGATACGGCGCACAATGCGGTTCTTACCCGAGTGAATCTCAATACCTACTTGCTTCTTATCGGTTGGAGAGGCATATTCCACAGCATCGGCCTTAATCATACCATCTTCGAGGGTGATACCTTCTGCGATTTGACGGATATCAGCAAGTGATACATTTTGGTCGGTATGAACGTGGTAAATCTTCTTCTTCAAAAACTTGGGGTGCGTCAACTTTGAGGCCAATTCACCGTCGTTGGTAAGGAGAAGTACCCCCGTCGTATTACGGTCAAGACGACCTACGGGATAGATTCTTTCGGGACAAGCACCTTGTACGAGGTCCATCACCGTCTTACGATTCTGAGGATCTTCACTTGTTGTTACATAACCCTTTGGCTTGTTGAGAAGCACGTACACTTTCTTTTCCAACTTCACCGCTTCTCCGTGGAAGCAAACGAGGTCGGTGCGCATAACGCGAGCGCCAAGTTCGGTCACCACCTCACCATTTACGGTCACAACACCTGCTTCAATATACTTATCGGCGTCACGACGGCTGCACACTCCCGCATTTGCCAAAAATTTATTCAAGCGGATGGGCGCATTGGGATCAAAGTGCTCTTCCTTATACTCAAGGCGCTTCTTTGCGCTGTACTTCGCATGGGGGTCGTAGTTACCCGTACGCTTACGGGGAGCGAAACCGCGGTTCAGACCTTCTTCCCCACGATTGTAACCACCACGCTGACCTTCACCACCGGCATTAAAGCGCGGACGGGGTGCACCTTCGCCACCAGCGTAACCATTGTTGAAAGCAGGGCGTTTGTTAAAACGATTCTGCCCGTCACGGTTGGGTCGCTGGAAACCGCCTTGAGGGCGTTCGCCAAAACCCGTGTTAGAGTTGTTAAAACGCGGACGCTGCGCATCACCTTCACGGCGATAACCGCCATTCACACCTTCGCGTGAGTTAGAGCGGTTGGAATTGCGTCCATAATTACCATTTGAAAAGCGGTTGCCATCTCGGCCACCCTTTCCCTTGTTGAAAAAATCTGACATAATTTAAAATTGTCTATTGTCAATGTCTATAGTCAATAACCAACGGTCAAGTTTTATCCGTTGATGTTTAGTTGATTTTAGATACCTGTGTAATTCCAGGGGGTAATCACGCGAAGCTCAGCCTTAATATCTTCGCTCACGTCAAGTCCTTCGATAAACGTGCGGATGCTTTCTTCTGTGATTGCTGCATTGGTGCGCGTTAACGCCTTGAGCGCTTCATAGGGATTGGGATAAGCTTCACGACGAAGCACTGTCTGAATAGCTTCTGCACATACCGCCCAGCAGTTTTCAAGGTCACGACGGAGGGCATCTTCATTAAGAAGCAACTTGCTGAAACCCTTGAGTGTAGAACTAAATGCGATAAGCGCATGACCCATAGGCACACCGATATTGCGCAACACAGTTGAGTCTGTCAAGTCGCGTTGCAAGCGGCTGATAGGGAGTTTCACAGCCAAGTGGTCGAGAATAGCATTCGCCACACCAAGGTTACCTTCTGAATTTTCAAAGTCGATGGGGTTCACCTTATGGGGCATTGCTGACGAACCTACTTCGCCCGCCTTAATCTTCTGCTTGAAATACTCCATCGAGATGTACTGCCAGAAGTCGCGATTCAAGTCAATAAGGATCGTGTGAATGCGCTTCATAGCATCAAAAGAGGCAGCAAGATTATCATAGTTTGAAATCTGAGTAGTGTATTCTTCGCGCTTGATGCCGAGTTTTTCTGAAAGGAACTTTTCGGCAAACGCCTTCCAATCATAAGCAGGATAAGCCACACGGTGAGCGTTCAAATTACCAGTAGCGCCACCAAACTTACCGCTACAAGGCACTGCCTTCAACTGCTTCAACTGCTCTTCAAGACGATAAGCGAACACCTTTACTTCCTTACCCAAACGTGTAGGAGAAGCGGGCTGGCCGTGAGTTTTAGCAAGCATTGCAATGTCCTTCCATTCTTCAGCAAATGCGTTGAGTTGGTCAATCACCTGTTGCAACAAGGGAATGTAAACTTCCTCAGTAGCATCCTTAATCATCAAGGGGAAAGACGTGTTGTTAATGTCCTGAGAAGTCAGTCCGAAGTGCACAAATTCCTTATACTGCTCTAAACCGCCGATGGCATCAAACTTTTCCTTAATGAAATATTCAATCGCCTTTACGTCATGGTTCGTTACGCTTTCAATATCCTTTACGCGCTGAGCATCTTCCAAAGAGAAGTTTTGGTAAATTTCTCTAAACTTTGGGAAAAGCGCATGATCTACACCCACCAACTGTGGCAAAGGAAGTTCGCAAAGGGCAATGTAATACTCAATTTCAACACGCACACGATACTTCATCAGAGCATACTCTGAAAAGTAATTTTGTAACTCGCTTGTTTTAGAAGCATAGCGTCCGTCGATAGGACTAACAGCAATCAAAGACATAACGTTTCTTGTTTGTTTTTATTGGAGAGATAGATAATAATTCAATGATTCAAAGTGCAAAGTTAAAGA
>JAGBYW010000164.1 GCA_017628555.1 Bacteroidaceae bacterium
CCCCTCCCCTCCTACGGAGGTACTCCCCCTATCTTAAGGGGAGAGCGCCATTCGGAGTGACCCTACAATTATACACCGAGTAAATGTGCGATGTTTTAAACCAATTGAGTAATTTTAACGGGAGTGTCAAACCATTCTCTCCCCTTAAGATAGGGGGAGTACCGCATAGCGGGGAGGGGGTATGATAGTCTTTACGGGTCAACTCCTATATTATTGCCTAAATTATTCTTGATCAAGTCAGACCCTTTTGTCTACTCGTATCTAACAACTTCTGAACTAAGTTCATTTTTCAAAATGGCCAAGGCACGTCCTCCACGTCCTCATCCACCTCTATTTCTACTTCGTTAAAGCATTCAAGCAGGACGTCGTAGAGCGTCATTAGCGCTGTGGCATTGGGCAATTCTACACGCACGACAACACATTCAGGATCCTCGGTATTAAGACCTACGAGCAGTCCTAAGTGCAGGGCATCACCCACAAGCACATTCATCACCATGCCAATGGGAATATTCAAGGCGCTTTCATCTGTAGTCGCCACGCCTATGCGCTTGGCTATCTTCATCACCATCTGCACAAGGGCAGTGCGTTGCGATTCGGCGCCACGGATATAAAGGTCGGATTTTACGAACATAGAATAAAGGTTTTAAGGTTATGAGGTCTTGAGGTCTTGAGGTATCCGTGCGGAATGCAAACCTGCATACAAACTCTGACCATCTTGTAAACTCGTACCTAAGAACTCGTCTACTAAATCAAGGTTATGAGTTTGCCATTCGGATTGCTTACTCTCGACTATTATTGCATTGTCTATTCAGCAACATCGCCCACAACTTCATAAATAACCATTGCCGTCCAATTTTGCCACGCTGAATTGTGTGGGTTAGGATATTCGGCAGTGTACTTAATATCCCTTACGACAATCTTATCCTTATGCTCGCAAAGGAAGTTGTTCACCTGCTTCTCAAACTTCTCCAACTCAGGAGTGTGGTCTCTGAAAAGTTTAATCTGTACCATAGTATTTGATTGATGTGTTAATTGAGTTACCTATATAATATAGAAACAAAAAGGAAAAAATTCAAAAAATGGGGCAACTTTTTTTTCGAAAGGGGCTTACAACTTACTTGATCGCTTTGACTGGCGTTCTTCTGTGATTTCTACACTTCCATCGGAGCGATGCCTTATCACCAGAACAAAATCATTGAGCCACCACACAAGATAGATGCAGAAGGCAATCAGCACAATTCCCCAAACCCCAAAACACATATCCTGAACGGAATCTACTGCGATAAAGCGGGCGATCAAAGGCAAGCACACACACAGAAAGAGTCCGATGGAAATGAGGGTACGTTTGAAACTGAATGTGGGCTTCGCCACTAACTTGGGACGTTCTTCCTTGAGGTCGGGAATATGGATACGGAGACTGTGCAGTTTATCAACACCCTCATCGATGAGTTGCTGACACTCGGCACATAACTGCTTCAAGCGCTTTGTCGTCGAAGAGATGCTACATCCATCGGTGACCCGCATAAGTGCATCCACCTCTGTGGTGTTTGAGTTTATTCTTTTAGTTATGGTGTTAAAATTATCTACAAGGTACTGACCATATTGAAGAGCGAAGGATATGCGATTGCGTGCCTTCATGGACTGAGGTTTGTCGCAGAAAGGGAACAACCAGAAGGGAAGCTCTACAAGTTTGAATGATGACTTGAAGTTCTCCTCCTCAGCACGCAACTCTACCAGCGCCACAGCAAAGGGTTCAGCACAACGTTCCTCCCACTTCGCCAATAGTCGACGATATTCGGCATCTAATGCCATGAGTTGCGTTCGCTGTTGGGGCGTAGGTTCCTCGTGAGTCTTACACACCTTTATGGCACCATAATGATGGCGTCTATCGGTTGGCATGGGCTTTATGGAGATCACTTCGCGCCAGTTTGCAGAAAGCGTCTGATCGAGTTGTTCCACATAATCGGCTTGATATTCTGGCATGACGAAGATGCGGGCTTTGACAATTTTCCACATGGCTTGCTCAGAAAACTGTATTGCCGTATCGGCACCATAGAGATAGATGTCGGCTTCGAGTTCTTCGCTGAGGTCGAGCGGATACTCGAGCGTTTTGACACTGGCAGGGACATGCAATTCGTTGAAGTCAACTTCGCAGAAGGTTCCCTCCTCGATGCGCTCTACGCCTTGGGCGATAGTGATGACACCTTCCTCAATGGTGCATTTCGTATTCAGTTCTTGCATAGGTTTCTTCTATTTTAAATAGGTAATTATATAGCAGTTGCCCCCAATATAATAATAATCATACCCCCTCCCCGCCCAAGGGCGGTACTCCCCCTATCTTAAGGGGAGAGCGCCATTCGGAGTAACCCTACAATTATACACCGAGTAAATGTGCGATGTTTTAAACCAATTGAGTTGTTTTAACGGGAGTTTCAAACCATTCTCTCCCCTTAAGATAGGGGGAGTACCTCTGCAGGAGGGGAGGGGGTATGAAATGCGACTTTTGGGTCAACTCCTATATCATTACTTTAAATATGACTTATTTTCTTAAAATCCAATTCTCTTGACCACCGACTTGGAGTCGAGTTTCTCTGTGGCACAGTAGTCCTGTAGCGTGCGAAGCAGACTCTCGGGTTCGCCATGGAGCACAGCGTGGATGGCATGCTTGCGAGCGATGTTTTCAATCTGTCCGCCACTGAAATCGAAGGCTGTGGCGAGCGTTGTGGCATCGGTGGTGGAGAGTTCGGGTATCATCTGCTTCCAAATAAGACTGCGCACCGAGGCGTCGGGTTTTTCAAACCTTATTTTGTAGAGGAAGCGACGCTCGAAGGCGGTATCGAGATTGTCGGCAAGATTGGTGGTAGCGATGAGGATGCCGTCGAGCGACTCCATCTCCTGGAGGATGATATTTTGTATGGTATTCTCCATCTTATCTACCGCATTAGTAGCACCATTTTTGCGTATGCCAATGATGGCATCTGCCTCGTTGAAGAGTAGGATGGGCGCCACTTCGGAGCGGTTCACCAGTTCGCGGTAACGGTCAAAGAGGGCTTTGATGTTCTTCTCGGAGTCGCCCACCCACTTACTCTTGATTTGCGGCACATCGACCACCAGAATATCGCGCCCCGTTTGTCGTGCCAACTGATAGACGGTCTCGGTTTTGCCTGTGCCAGGTCCTCCGTAGAAGAGGCATGAAAAACCGTGGCGAAAACCGCGTTGCTGCATGCGCTCACGTATCTCATTGTAGCGTTCAGGAAGGAAGAAGGTGCTCAGTTCCGACACTTGGTGCTCAATGGTTTCGGCATAAAACAGAGGTTTCTCGGTGAGCGTTTTGTGGCTGAGCACGTCGGCTATTTTCTCTTCCGCACTACTGAGTTTCATCTCGGCAAGCAAGGTGCGCTTGGCGTGGGCTGTAAGGCAATAACTATTGGTGTCGGCAATGCCATCTACGGAGCGATGTTCGATAAGATTGTGCCGCATAAGGCGATGCTCAGCTCGGCGCAGTTCGCCTTTGGCACGAGTGAAAGCACTTTTGTCGCTAAACACGTACTCCATCTGCCCAAAACGAATGTCGTTGTCGTCTTTATTGATGAGCAGGTGGCAGAAGAGCAAGAGGAGCAGCAAGTATTCGCCAGAAATACGCAGCTCGTTTAACTGCTTCACCATGCCTATCTGGGGATTGTTGGCAAAGAGCTCATCCAGTTCATTAAGCAAGTTGTCAGGCGTGATGGTGTCATTATCAAGGTCGTCGAACAGCATGTTCAGTTGCTCAAAGAGATCGTTGCAGTCGAGTCCCGTACGCGTGGGCAACTGATAGGCTTCGTTGCGCTTGAGCGCCTTGATAACGGATTGATTAATGTCGAACGAATCTTCGTCGTGGACATTGCGGTAACGAATCAGGCGACGGCGTATGAGGGCATCCACATCGGAAGCATAACTGAGCACACGGATGTTGCTCAAGTCAAGGTGGCGGGCGAAGTCATCGTAGTCCACTCTACGCGGTCCGTGCTCCATGCAGATGCAAAACAGCACCGCCTGTTGTTCTGTGATGCCGTAGCTATCAGCAATCAGTCCTATCTCGAGCGAGGCGTTCTGAAGGAAGTCATTGCTCATCTTGCTATCCTTGGACAGTTCCACTACGCGCTCGATGGCTTCGAGCAAAGTCGGAAATTTAATTGACGCACTAAGACTTTTGCCTTTCTGGGCACACGAATGAGTTTTTATATCCATGATTTTTCCGTTCGTTTATGGTAGGTTTTATAAATTAGTTTGAATTGATTTTGTTTAGAATTTATTTACCATTACCGAGAGCATAACAGAAACATGCTCTCGATGAAGTTTTTAAGGAACACTGAAATTAGGACGCACCTGACCTTTCTTCCAAAGGTTTTGCCGCCTCGTCTTTAAGGAATTGGCGGAGTGTACGTCCGTCATCCGTGCGGAGCGTGTCCAGTCTCTCCTGAGAAACCTTGCGACCGCCGTGCATGTAATGTGACGCTTCAAGCCTGATGCGCGAACCGCGGTAGTCAAGGAAGCAAATTTCTTCGCCCGTTTTGAGGTTGGTAAGCACTTTGCCTGAGATGGGAGTGCGATACCTCACACCGTGTTTGAAGGTAAGGAGATTGCCTTCGCGCGAATCGAGTTTGAAGAGTGCTGTACGCGCTACGTCGCTGGGAAGTCCCTTGTGCGCCAAGTGATGAGGAAGTTCTGCGATGTAACTACGATTTTCCCCTACTACAAAAGTTTTGTCTGCGTGCTTAAATGGATCTTTCATGACATTCTGTTTTTGTGATTACATATATAATATAGAAACATTTTCCCAAAAATTCAAAAAATGGGGTAACTTTATTTTTATACTTCCCATAAACCACTATTATTCAGGTGATTAAGAAAACAAGAAAGACACCGTTAATTATCTATTGTTTTTTGGTCATAAAAAATGAGAACATAACTTGTGTTACATCTATGCCCAGAATATTTAGGCAATAATATAGCCTTATTGTTTACCTGCAGATTTGCAATGACGCCCATGGCAAAATCGCCCCCATCTCCGTTTGTTTGCCCCACCCCACTTTGTCAAAAAATTTCGCAAAACTCCCGCCCGCCCCAGCGTCCGACCTAAAAATCGCGATTTGCATTTCGCCAAAAACTATATTATCTTTGCAGAGCAGAAAGAGAGGCATTATCCACGCGGGTAATGCCTCTTTTGTATCCATCTGATTGTCAGCAAATTTCAAACCTCAACCTTCGCCCATTTCATGGGACTTTGTAAAAATTATCAGTAACCTTTTTCGAATTAGGTTACTAATAATTTCAAAAAGGTTACTTTTAATTTTTTGCACGCCTAATCTGTGTGTTAATTTTTCTTAAATAAAGTTAAAGTTTTGAGGCGTAATTTTACAAGCATCCGTTCCCGAGGGCGCTATTTTTGATCTGAGATTTTAGATTTTTGGATTAAAGTCCCACTTGAGTAAAAATACGCGAACCACAACCCATTATTTCCACTTTTCTAACGATTTCGAGTCGCAGAGAATAGGGTAACATACAGATAATCAACAATAACCTGTTTTTTCCAATAATATAGAAGTTGCCCTCGTTAGGATTTTGATGACGCTGAGGGCGTCACCGTTTGGGTAAACTGCTCTATTATTACCCAAATAAAACAGTCAAAAACATGCCTGGGAATCAGATTTTCCGTCTGCACCCAATGAACTACCAACCTTTTTCTTACCTTTGTAAATTAGAAATATCAGGAGGCGTTTCTCATTTTGTGAAAGACCTCTTTACACTGAACTTTAGATGTATCGCACATGAAAATTTCTTTCTCAAAAATACAGCAATTCTTGCTTCACGACCTGTGGGAAATTCCTGCTGAGTTTTTACCCGCCGAAGTGTTGCGCCGCTTGATTGTTACGACGCGTTGCTTCCTGCAAGAGCGCATGTACTTCCGTGCTTCCGCTCTGACCTACACCACACTGTTTGCCATCGTGCCTCTGCTCGCCATCATCTTTGCCATAGCCAAAGGATTTGGGTTGAGTTCGTTGGTCGAACAGTTGATTAAGGATAACCTTGTGGCAACGCCCGAGGTGCAGGACACGGTGATTGGATTTGTCAACTCCTACCTCTCCCACTCCAGCGGAGGCATCTTCTTGGGTTTTGGTGTGCTACTATTACTCTGGACCTTGTTCAACCTGACCAACACGATTGAGGTGACTTTCAACCAGATTTGGCAGGTGAAGCGCAACCGTCCCTTCACCCGACAGCTGACCGACTACACCTCCATCATCTTCCTGCTTCCCGTATTTATTGTGGCCACCACGGGCCTCAGCATTTTTATCTACAATTTCCTCGACACCCTCTCGGCGGATGAAGTAGTGCTTCGCCCTACGGTGCTGATACTGGTAAAGTTAAGTCCGTGGGTGCTTACCTGCTTGTTCTTCACAGGACTCTTTATGTACATCCCCAACACGCGTGTAAAATTCTTGAGCGCTGGTCTTGCGGGTGTGATTACGGGCATCGCCTTTCAGGTGTTGCAATGGGGATACCTTAATTCGCAGGTGTGGTTGACATCTTACAACGCCATCTACGGTTCGTTTGCCGCGCTCCCCCTCTTCCTGCTGATGTGCCAAATAGCGTGGACCATCACCCTCTTTGGATGCACCTTGGCGTATGTCAATCAAAACTTTAAGAGTTTTTACCGCGGTAAGGAGAATGTCATCGTCAGCCGTCGCTACCACGACTACCTCTGCCTGCGCATCGCCTCAAGCATTTGCAAACGGTATGCCGACAAGGAAGCCCCCTACTCTGCCGAAGAACTCGCCGAGGCCAACGACGTACACATTCGTTTGGTCACACAAATCGTTTACACCCTCTGCAAAGTGGGAATTTTAATCGAAACTACCAACGAGGACAATCCTGAAAAACTCACCTACGTCCCTGCTTACGACATCAACCAAATCAAGGCGGGCGACCTGCTGAATGCCCTTGACGCCGACGGCAATGAACTCATTAAAACTGGGGATGAAACAGCGTGGAAGCATTTCTGCAAAGAGCGCAACGAGGCACACCTTAACACCTTTAAGGAACAACCGCTTCACACGCTTTTTGCTACTACAGATGTAGCATCTCCTATGTCACAACAAGAGTAGTATATATTTTCAACGAAAGGTTGGACGTCTCACAGGAAAAACGTATCTTTGTACTTTGATGTAATTTGTGCAGACGTGCTTTGATTGCATAGGTACTGCACGGATTTATGATGCACAACGTAGCCCCCTGTGCTCCTACCCTCTCAAACTCGAAACCATGTCCATCACGGAACTCATCCATAAAGAAGGTCCCGCCTTTTCATTCGAGGTGTTGCCACCCCTAAAAGGCACGGGGTTTGAAAACTTGCGCCTGACAATTGAAAAGCTGCGAGAATTTGCACCGAAATATATTAACATTACCACCCACCGCTCGGAGTTTGTTTACAAAGACTTGGGCGGCGGACTCATGCAGCGCCACCGTATGCGCCGCCGTCCGGGCACAGTTGCCGTTGCGGCTGCTATCAAGAATGCGTTCAATATTCCCGTGGTGCCTCACGTAGTGTGTAGCGGTTGTACAAGGGAGCAGATTGAATACATGTTGCTCGACCTTCAGTTCTTGGGTATTGAAAACCTCCTCGTGTTGCGTGGTGACAAGGCAAAAGAGGATGCTATGTTCCAACCCGAACCTGATGGTTATGCGCACACCACGGAGTTGCAGGAGCAAATCAACGCCTTCAACAACGGCACGTTTATCGACGGTTCGCCCATCAAGGTGCCGGGCAAGCATTTCAATTATGGCGTAGCGTGCTACCCCGAAAAACACGAGGAAGCACCGAACTTGCAGACGGACATCTCGTGGTTTAAGCGCAAGGTGGAACTCGGTGCGGAATATGGTGTGACGCAACTCTTCTACGATAATCAGGCATACTTCCGTTTCGTAGAGAAATGCCGTCAGGAAGGAATTGAAGTGCCCATCATCCCAGGCATCAAACCGCTCACCAGATTGGCGCAGTTGCAGGTCGTTCCCAAGGTGTTCCACTGCGACCTTCCTGAAGCACTTGTCCGAGAAGCGCAGAAATGCACTACTGATGAACAGGTGAAGCAGTTGGGCATTGAGTGGAGCGTAGCGCAGTGTAAAGAACTCCTCGCCCACGGTTGCCCCAGTCTGCACTTCTACACCGTTTCGGCGGTAGATTCCATTGCTGAAATTGCGAAACAAATTTATTAAAAGGAGAAAGAAAAAAAGAGAAAAGAGAAAAATGCAGGAACGTTATAGTCCAACCGCATGGTTTCTCATTTCTAATTTCTTCAATCTCATTTCTAATTTTCCCCCATGCTCTACTCCTCCATCATAGCCCAAGAAGGCATTAAGGAAAGACTCCGTCGGCAAATCGTAACGGGGAGAGTTCCGCATGCCCAACTCTTTAGCGGGCCTGAAGGTTGCGGAAAGTTGCCCATGGCGCTTGCCTTTGCCGAGGCATTGCTCTGTCAGTCGCCTGTCGATGGCAATCCCTGTGGCGAATGCCACTCTTGCAAAATGATGAAGAATTTTGAACATCCCGACTTGCACTTCCTGTTTCCTAACAAAAAGTCTGCGGATGAAACCCTAAGTACGTCACATCTACGCACTTGGCGGGAAGAACTAAAGCAATCTCCATACCTTGACACGAAGCGATGGTATGCAGCAATGGGAACAGAGAACCAACAACCCATTATTAACGTAAAAGATGCAGCATACCTTTCAGATGCGCTTAGTCTAACAGCCCAACAAGGAGGATTCCGCGTTGTCATCATTTGGCATGCAGAGTTGATTAACGAACAAGCGGCAAATAAGATTCTAAAGGTACTTGAGGAACCACCAGCAAAAACGGTAATGATGCTCCTTACTGATGCTCCCGAGCGCTTGTTATCTACAATCACCAGTCGCACACAGGCAATCGAGTTCCCTGCGCTAACGACTACAGAAATTCAGCAAGCATTGGTAACTCACCACGGAATGGCTGAGGAAATGGCACTTTCCATCTCACGCAATGCAAACGGAAGTTATATTCAGGCGGTCAACCTTATTCAAATTAACGAGGACACGTCAATATTCTTCGACCTCTTCGTGCAGCTCATGAGAAAATGCTATATGCGAGACATCAAGGAGATGCAGAAATGGAGTGAACTTGTAGCTGAATGGGGGCGCGAGAAACAAAAGAATTTCTTGCGCTACTGCCAACACATGGTGCGCGAAAATTTCATCTTTAATTTTCAACAACCCGAGCTAAATTATATGGCAAACAATGAGCGAGAATTTTCCACACGTTTCTCGCCCTTCATCAATGAACGTAATGTCATCGGAATTATGGAAGAACTTTCACTTGCCGAGCGAGACATCACACAGAATGTAAACTCAAAAATGGTATTCTTTGACTTTGCGCTCAAGATGATTGTGTTGCTGATAAAATAAGTTTCCCTCAACAATAGCAATCGCACTTAATATATATATAGTACACCTACTCCCTTAAATATATGAACAAAGAATTCATGATACACCCTTGTCTACGCGGACTTAGTGCAAAAGGTTGCGGCAGACAGGACAAACAACTCAACACCTACGACTATTACGCCGACATCCCTGGGAATAACGATGCGTGCGACCTCGTAGAAGTGCAATTCAAGCACACCCGAAAAGGTTACTACCGCAATGAAAATCATCTTCCTCTACAAAAGGGCGACATCGTTGCTGTAGAGGCTTCTCCGGGACACGACATCGGCGTGGTAAGTCTCACGGGACAACTTGTTCCTCTGCAAATGAAGAAGGCATGCCTCAAACCTGGCACGGAGATTAAGCGCATCTACCGCAAAGCGCGCCCCGTAGATATGGAAAAGTACGAGGAAGCAAAGGCACGCGAGCACGACACGATGATTCAAGCACGCCAGATTGCCAAGGACCTTAACTTGGACATGAAAATCGGAGATGTGGAATATCAGGGTGATTGCAACAAGGCGATTTTCTATTATATTGCCGACCAGCGCGTAGACTTCCGCCAGCTTATCAAGGTTCTTGCCGACACCTTCCATGTGCGTATCGAAATGCGCCAAATTGGTGCGCGTCAAGAGGCGGGTCGCATCGGCGGAATCGGACCTTGCGGACGCGAACTCTGTTGTGCCACTTGGGTGAAGAACTTTAATAGCGTTTCTACGGCAGCAGCGCGCTTCCAGGATATTTCTCCCAACCCTCAGAAGTTGGCTGGTCAGTGCGCCAAGTTGAAGTGTTGCCTCAACTACGAAGTTGATACCTACATGGAGGCATCTCGCAAGTTGCCCAGCCGAGAAATTACGCTCGAAACGGCAGACGCTACCTTCTACTTCTTTAAGGCAGACATCCTTGCGGGCACGGTAAGTTACAGCACCGACAAGCGCATGGCGGCAAACGTAACAACCATCACCGCAGAGCGCGCCTTCGAAATCCACAACCTCAACAAGAAGGGCGAGAAGCCCCTCTCACTCGTCGAAGAGTCTGACGCAGCGCCCACTGGTCCTATTGATTTGGCAGAGCAAGACAGCCTCACGCGTTTTGATAAGAACAAGCGCAAGGGCAATAAGGGTAAAGGCGAGAAGCAACGCCCTGCGGGTGGTCATCAAGAGCAGCGCCCCAACAACGAGCACCGCAATAATCGCAACGACCGCCGCCCCAAGCGTAAAGGAAACGGCGAGCATTAAGCGCACCCCTCACCCGTGTAAAAACACAAGAGTTGAAATGCGAAACATACTCCTTTGCATCATATTGATAGTAGTAGGCTGCACTTCCCCTGCAGCCTACACTGCTTTTTGTCCCGTAGATACTGAGCGCTGGTTGCCTACGGAGAAGGTCTGTTTCGACATTCAAACGGCAGCACCCCAAAATACGCACTCATTATATATATACGTGCGCACGTGCGAGGCACACCGTTACCCCCAACGCACTCTTCCGTTGGTTATTACCCAAGAATGGCGCCACCTTAAGACTCCGCGCACCGACACCGTCCTTGTAGAAATTGCCGACTCCTTAGGAAACTGGACGGGCAAGGGCATCCATCACCGCGACATCACGCTCCCGCTTTCCACCGTTCCACCTGCCGACAGCCTCATCGGAAAAATCACCATCCGCCCCTGTACATCAACACCCGTTCACGGCATCAGTCACGTCGGGGTTGAACTGCGTTAAGAGAGTACAACTGAAAGAGTACAGTGTACAACTACCATCCGGATGGCGCTCTCCCCCTGTTTATAGGGGGAGGGGACCAGCTCTGCTGGTGAGGGGGTGCCGAATACACACCGCACGGCATACTCCTTTCTCATTCATCCTACTTTGCGGTCTTTTTCTCTTCCCCCTTTCCCCTCCCCCCATGCTCCCCCTCTACTTCGCCCCCCTTCAAGGTTTTACTGAAGACAGTTACCGCCGCATACACCACGAACTCGTTGGTGGTGTAACCGCCTACTACACCCCCTTCCTGCGCCTTGAACATAAAGGCATCCGCACGAAAGACGCGCGCGACGTGCGCCCCGAGTTTAACGCGGGAGTGCCCATCGTGCCACAAGTCATTGCCAAGGACGGGGAAGAATTTACCTTCCTTGTCAACTACCTCACGGAGTTGGGCTACCGAGAAATTGACGTAAATATGGGTTGCCCCTTCCCCCTACAAACGCGCCACGGACGCGGAGCGGGCATCCTGCAACACCCCGAATGCGTCACGCAGATTGCTGAAATCATCCGCCAACGCGAAGACCTCACCTTTAGCATCAAGATGCGCCTCGGACTTACGGACGAAAGCGAGGGTATTTCCCTACTCCCCATCCTTAACGACACTCCGCTGAAGCACATCACTCTCCACCCACGCTTGGGCAGTCAGCAATACAACGGCACGGCAGACCTCGACGCCTTCGCCCGCTTTGCCGAGAAAACGACCCATCGACTCATCTACAACGGCGACCTCAAAACGCCCGCAGACGTTCATGCCATCGCCACGCGCTTCCCCAATCTGGCGGGCATCATGATGGGGCGCGGACTTTTGGCTCGCCCCTCGTTGGCACAAGAAGTTATCGAGGGCACAGAGTGGCACCGCACAAAGCGCATTGCCCTCTTAAAGAAAATGCACGACCATTACCACGCCCACCTTGCTACTATCATCCCCGGCGAAGCGCAACTCCTCACAAAGGTGCGCACCTTCTGGGAATATATGGAAGAAGAATGTGGGCGCAAGGCCTGGAAGAAGATTATGAAAGCGGGTTCTTTGCGCAATTACCTCAATGCGATTAACGAATTGACGTAAGAAATTTTCGTGCATATTTATACAGGGAAAAACAACATTACTTTTAGCAAAAATTATTAGTAACCTAAAAAAAATTATTAGTAA
>JAGBYW010000165.1 GCA_017628555.1 Bacteroidaceae bacterium
CCGCTACAAGGGATTACAGGTTAAGGACTTCTTTGACAAAGTGTTCCTCAGCTGCGAACTCGGCGTAGAGAAGCCTCATCCCGAAATCTTTGAAAAGGTCGTTGCAGGCATTGGATGCCCTGCTGACGACATTCTCTTCTTCGACGACTCAGAGGTAAATTGCGAAGCTGCCCGTAAGTGCGGACTTCAAGCTGTGCTCGCTCCAGCAAACAGTGCTTGGTTACCCACGGCAGAAAAGTTATTAAGAATTTAGGGTGTTTCAAGGGTGCAAAATCCACACTCTTTCTATCCTGATTTTCAACGCATTACTACTGCCCGAAAAAAGGTTACTAATATTTTAAATTATTAGTAAGATAAAAAAAATTATTAGTAACTTATTTTTTACGAAAATAGGTATAGTTTTTCACACCTCCCATTTTTAAGACAAATGATAGCAACCATCGGATTCTTTGACGGGGTTCATCAGGGCCACCACTATCTTCTGCGCAACCTCACGACTCTTGCGCAGCAAAGAGGGTGTCGCTCAATGGTTATAACCTTTGTCGAGCATCCACGAAGGGTGTTACAGAAAGAATATATCCCACAACTCCTTACAAGCAATGCTGAAAAGGAGCAGTTACTCAAAGCAGCAGGTGTGGATGAGGTAATTTTTCTCGAATTCACCGTAGAATTTGCCAAACTTTCGGCGCGTCAATTCATGCAACTATACCTCAAGGATCGCTATGCCGTAGATACACTTCTCGTGGGGTATGACCATCACTTTGGCAACAATCAGCAGGAAGGGTTTGAGGATTATCAGCGCTACGGCAAGGAATCTGGCATTGAGGTAATGCTTTGCGAAGGATTCCGTGTGGAGAAACTAAGTGTGAGTAGCACCGTTGTGCGCAATCTGCTCTATGCAGGTGATGTGGCAGAGGCAGAAAAATGCTTGGGCAGACGCTATACGTTGAAAGGAACCGTGGTGGAAGGGCGCAAGGTCGGTCGTAAATTAGGTTTTCCCACTGCCAATCTGCGCGTAGATACACCCTTTAAGTTGATTCCCGCAGGTGGTGTCTACGCCGTTTGGGCAGAAGTTGAGGGGAAGTGTTACTCCGCCGTCTTGAACATCGGCAATCGCCCCACACTCGACAACGGACAAGACATGTCCATAGAGGTGCACCTCTTTGACTTTGATGCTCAAATCTATGGAGCTTCCGTCACTTTACACTTCGTAGCACACTTGCGCGAGGAGCAGTGTTTCGCCACACTTGATGACCTGAAAGCACAAATCAAAGCCGACTGCGAAATGGCGCGCATCATCCTTTTTGACAACGAAAATACATCGCAACATTAGTACAACTTTTTAATGACCATATTTTTCCTCATACTCTCCTACTTTATAGCGCAAACCTTTGCGGGGGCGCTCTACTACTTGTGTGTGCCCTATGGCGCAGACTTTGCTGAGTATGGATACCTATTGTTGGGGACGTATGTACTGCTGTTTTTCTTATTGCCCTTCTTCAAATTGGTGCGCAAAAACAGCCTACCGAGTTGGAAGACACAACGCTTCAGAGGGATGATTCCCGCAGCTATTTGCATGCTGCTGATGGCACTTGGGGTGGAACTCCTGCTCAAACCTTTTGCCTTTAGTGACGAAGGCAGAATGCAGATGTTCGAAGCGATGAAGTCAAACGTGCTTTGCATCTTGTTGCTTACCGTAGTTGGACCACTTATCGAAGAACTCATTTTCCGCGAAGGCATTCTGCGCACGCTTATTCACCGCTATCATGTCCGTCCACTCTGGGCGGTGCTGATTAGCGCACTCACTTTTGGAATTATCCACTTCAACTTGGCGCAATGTGTGCCCGCTATTTTCTTGGGCATCCTGCTGGGTGTACTCTATCTCTTGACCGACGACATCCGCCTGTGCTTTGTGGCGCACGTAGTAAATAACAGTCTTGCGCTCCTCTATCTTCAGGTACCCGAAACGGGAAATTGGCAAGACCAATTACCCTTGCCCATGCTTTTAGGACTGGGAGCATTGCTCTGCGCCCTGAGTTTCTACCTTCTAAACTTACTATTGATTCCACATGAAAATAAGAAACATAGATTTAGGAGATAAACCCTTGCTCTTGGCTCCGATGGAGGATGTGACGGATATTGGTTTCCGCCTGCTCTGTCGCAAATTGGGAGCCTCCATGGTGTATTCTGAATTTGTAGCCGCCGATGCGCTTGTACGCATGGTGAATAAGAGTTTGCAGAAGCTCACCGTGTGCGACGAAGAGCGCCCTGTAGTCATTCAGATATATGGCAAGGATCCCATAGCCTGCCGTGATGCGGCACAAATCGTAGTGGAAACCGCACGCCCCGACATTCTCGACATCAACTTCGGTTGCCCCGTAAAGAAGGTGGCGGGAAAAGGCGCAGGAGCAGGCATGTTGCAGAATGTACCGCTCATGTTGGAGGTAACGCGTGCCGTAGTGGATGCCGTAGATGTCCCTGTAACGGTCAAGACACGCCTTGGATGGAACGAAGAAAGTAAGATTATCGTTCCCCTTGCCGAACAACTCCAGGATTGTGGGATTGAAGCACTCACCATTCACGGAAGAACGCGTGCACAAATGTACACGGGTGACGCCGATTGGACACTCATTCGCGAAGTGAAGCAAAATCCTCGTATGCACATCCCAATTATTGGTAATGGCGACTTGGTTACGGGAGCCGATGCCGTCCGCGCTTTTGCGGAATTCGGAGTTGATGCCGCCATGGTGGGACGTGCCACCTTCGGACGCCCCTGGGTATTTAAGGAAATGCACGATGCGCTCCACCCCGACGCTCACGATGTAGACAAAGTAATTGATAGTGCTTACCCTGTGATGTCTGCCGACTGGAAATTGGACGTTTTGAAAGAACAGGTGCTGACCAGCGTTGCACGCATCGATGAGTATCGCGGCATTCTCCACGTACGTCGCCACTTGGCTGCCTCTCCACTCTTCAAGGGTATTCCTAATTTCAAGCAAATGCGTATTGCGATGCTGCGTGCGGAAACTACGGAGGAACTTTTCTCAATAATGGAACAGACGCGCCCACTCTTAAATGAGGTTGAGGCGCTCAATGATACTAACGACTTAACGATTTAATTTTACAATGAATATCGCACTGATTGGTTACGGCAAAATGGGCCGTATGATTGAAGAAATAGCCCTTTCAAGGGGACACCAGATTGTTTGCAAGATAGATGTAGACAATCAAGCGGACTTTGATTCCGACGCTTTCCGCAGCGCCGACGTGGCGATTGAATTTACAAACCCCAGTTCGGCATTTGGCAACATCTGCCGTGCTTTTGAGCAGGGCGTAAAGGTAGTCAGCGGTTCTACAGGTTGGCGCGAACAACACGATGCTGAAGTGCGTGAACTCTGTGAGAAACAGGGCAAGACGCTCTTCTGGGCTTCGAACTTCAGCCTCGGAGTTGCGATTTTCTGTGCCGTAAACAAGTACTTGGCAAAGATTATGAACCGCTTCCCTGAGTACAGCGTGGAGTTAGAAGAAACACACCACATCCACAAACTCGATGCGCCTTCGGGCACTGCGGTAACCCTTGCCGAACAAGTGATTGCAGCGCTCGACCGCAAGCAAGAATGGGTGCTCGGCGAGGTACACAATGCTGATGGTAGTGTAAGTGGCACAAAGCAAGCGGCAGAAAATGCCCTCCGCATTGACGCCATTCGCCGCGACGAGGTGCCTGGAATCCACACGATTACTTATGACTCTCCTGCCGACCAAATTACGATTACGCACGACGCTCACAACCGTCGCGGATTTGCACTCGGTGCGGTGCTTGCGGCAGAATTTACAAAGAATCACGAAGGGTTGCTCACCACCGACGACCTCTTTGACTTCTAACCCCTACGGATTATGAAAAACAAGCAACAAGCTCCTGAATTTGTGTTTCTTAAAGCAACGCGAACCGATTGCATTAAGGGTACAATCTATATATTGCTCTACTTTGCCTTCCTCTTTTGGGTCGGGTCTTGGTGGGGACTGCTCGTGACGCCCCTCATCTTCGACCTTTACTTTACAAAGTACATCAACTGGGGATGGTGGAAGGATTTGGAGAATCCCCTTTACCGCTTCATCATGAGTTGGGTGGACGCCATTGTCTTTGCGGGTATCGTTATGTACTTCCTCAACAACTTCTTCTTCCAGAATTTTGTGATTCCCACATCCTCGTTGGAAAAGACCATGCTTGTGGGCGACTACCTCTGTGTGAGCAAGTTGAGCTACGGACCTGCCGTTCCGCGCACGCCCTTGACAATGCCGCTTACGCAAAACACGATGCCTGCTTTCCTTGGTGGAGGAAAGAGTTACTCCGACTTTCCGCAGTGGGAGTACCGCCGCTTGAAGGGATTCGGAGAGGTGGAACTCAACGACATTGTAGTGTTCAACTTCCCCGCAGGTGATACCGTGTGCATCAAAGCTACGAATCCCGACTTCCGCACGGCGTGTTATGGCATCGGTCAGCAGATTCTTCAGGAAAGTAATGCCGACATTGAACCCACTGAAAGCATGACCTATGAGCAGCAGCAACTCATCTACAACCGCCGCTACACTTACGGTCGCCAATATATGTTGAGCCACCCCGAAATCTTCGGTGAAATGGTGGTACGCCCCACCGACCGCCGCGACAACTACGTGAAGCGCTGCGTAGGTTTGCCCGGACAGACGTTGCGCATTGTTGACGGCATTATTCACCTTGACGGAAAACCTCAACCTCAACCCGAGCATGCCCAGTTTAATTACGACGTGACCTTCCGCCGCGAGATGAATGACGAACACATGAAGGATTTGGGTATTTCCTTCGAAGATGTGCAGTCGTTTATGGCTGGCCACGGTATGCCCCTCACACAAAAGGCAAAGGCTGAACTCGAACGCCTCGGTTTCATCGACAAGAATGCGCCCCTTTCAGAGTCGGCAAACAGCGGACTCTACCCCATCAATATGCCCAAGGATTGGACTGCTGCCAACTACGGCGGTCCCAACGGCATTTGGATTCC
>JAGBYW010000014.1 GCA_017628555.1 Bacteroidaceae bacterium
GATTGCCTATTATTTAGCTTTGGAAAGTCATTAAGCCTTGGGCTCAACGCTTACAACGCTACGGTCGCGCTGACCACGCTTGAAAGTTACTACACCGTCTGTGAGTGCATAGAGCGTGTGGTCGCTACCCATGCCTACGTTCTTGCCAGGGTAGTGTACTGTACCGCGCTGACGCACGATGATGTTACCTGCGATGCAAGTCTGACCACCCCAGATCTTAACACCTAATCTTTGTGAAGCTGATTCACGGCCGTTCTTAGAACTACCTACACCTTTTTTGTGTGCCATTTTCTACTAAACTTTTTAAGGGGTTAAGCAATTACGTTTTTGATTGTCAACTGAGTGTACTGATGGCGGTAACCATTCAATTTGCGGTAACCCTTGCGGCGCTTCTTGTGGAACACAAGCACCTTGTCGCCCTTAACGAGGGGATCGATTACTTCGCATACTACCTTAGCGCCTTCAACTACGGGAGCGCCTACAGTAACTTGACCATTGTTGTCTACCAACAACACCTTTTCAAATTCAACAGCCTGACCGCTTTCTGCGTTCTGAATGTGGTTTACGAAAAGCTTCTTGCCTTCTTCCACCTTGAACTGCTGACCGTTAATCTCTACGATTGCGTACATTTTATAAATATGTTAAACGGATTTTTCCAGGAGGCGTAGTCGTTCTGACTCTCTTGTTTTGCCCCGTTGGACTCTAATCGGGTGCAAAATTACGACTTTATTTTTTACCCCACAAGCAAACGGATGCTTTTTTTACTTTCTCGTCAATGCGAATGGCGGCTTCCGTGGCAGAAAATGAGGCGCCGATGGGAATGAGTGCCGACTCGTTGCCATAAGCATCCACCGCCGTAACGGCATATTGCGAGTGCATCAACACGGGTAGGGCGGGCGAGTAGCGGCATGAGGTGGTGTGCAATTTATGTGCCAGGCGCTTCGGAGCAGCTCCGGGGCTGTCGATGCGATACACATTGTAATATATAGGTGTAGCATCTGCTACGGCATCCCATTCCATAACAAGCGTGCGATGTCCCAATTTGATGCGCACGTTAGGCGCAGCGGGGGGCGTATTGTCCGCCCAAGTCATTGCGGGAGTCATTGCGGGTTCCTTATAGAAGTAGCGCTGCACCCAGTCATAGAGTCCCTTCTCATTGTTGAGCAGAAATTCCGAACGGAAAAAGGCTTGTCCGCCCATACCAATATTGCGCACAACATTCATTTGGCGTTGCACCACTTCAAGACTCCAGTCACGCTGCTGGCGATTGAGGAAATAGATGCCCAATCCGGGTACGACAGGGCGACCGTAGCAATTCTCCTGCCAGTCTACGGCAAAGGGGTAAAAATGCTTGCCGTCAAAGTACATCATGGGGAAAAGCGCGTCCATAAGTCCCGTGCGCAACCACTCTTGTGCCTCTTGACTGACAGCGCTATACGCATTCCAACCGTAGCTGCTCTGACGGGGCAGGTCGGCATGCTTCCCGATGGGCGCACAAGAGAGGCGCACCCACGGACGTACCGATTTAATCGCCGTATGAATAGCCTTGACACAACGCGTTACGTTGGCGCGACGCCACGCTGCCTTGTTCTGCTTCTTGCCATACTTGCTATACGTCTTAGCGTCGTTGAAGCGCACCTCTTTTTCGGGGTAGCGGATATAGTCAAGGTGAATGCCATCAACGTCATAGTTTTGCACAATCTCTTTACAGATGGCCGCCAAATATTCTGCCGTTCCGGGCACTCCAGGGTCCATCATCCACAAATCGCCACAGCGTTGGCACAACTCAGGTCGCTTCTTGGGGAGCGAGCGTTTGCCTAATTTCTTTTCCGTAGGCACTTTGCATATCGGGAATGCCACTACCCACGCATGACATTCCAGTCCGCGCTTGTGACATTCCTCTACGGCAAACGCAAGAGGGTCATAAAGCGGTTCCTTTTCCGGAGTGCCCGTAAAAGCTTCGTCCCACGGTTCATACATAGAGCGATAAGCCGTTGTAGAACGCATACGTGCCTGCACAAATACCGTATTGAGATTCGCAGCAACGTACCTGTCGAGCATTTGTCGGAGTTCCTCTTTCTGGCGCTCCACTCCCGCAGGAGTTGTTGCCGGTTTCTTGGGCCAGTCAAGGCCTAAATAAGTGGTAAGCCACACCGCGCGATACTCGCGAGGGGTAGCAAAAGTTTTAAGGCTGCAACAGCATAAAATGAGGCAGCACAAGAGGTGTGTTAGTCGAATGTTGTAGTTCACGTGTCGGAGGTGAATGGTGTGTGATGAGATGTTTTGTAAAATGTGAGTAAGGTGCGCGCGATTACTTGCGCAACTTGCGCGCCGCAAGGCGGTCTTTTTCGGCGGCAGTATGTTTGCCTAATTTTTCCAAGCAACGTGCGCGCTCCAAGTAAAGGTCTGCGCGCTCGGGTGCCCGCTTTATGGCTTCGTCATAGTCTAATGCCGCCAAATCATTGAGGTTTTGCGCCTCGTATATCGCGCCGCGGAGGGCATAGGCTTCCACATTGTCGGGGCGCACTGAGAGGTGGCGGTTCAGAAGTTCGATGCCCTCTTGCGAACGTCCCTCGTCGTGAAGCGAAAGTGCGAGCATGACGGGCGCATTTTCGTTTTTCGGGTCAAGAAAGCAGAGCGCCTCTAAATCCTTACGCGCCTCTTTGTTTAACCGCAGTCCCATAAGCGCTGTGGCGCGTACGAAAAGCAGGCGTGTGCGTTCTTCTTTCGTTGGTGTGAGTGAGAGCAGGGCGTCGCAATCCGTTTTCGCCTCGCTGAAATGATGCAGTTGCACCGCTACAATAGCGCGCGCCATGCGGGTGTGGTGAAGTTCGGGATTTTGTTTGAGAGCTTCGGTGTAATGCTGCTCAGCTTCGCCCAGCTGTCCCTCAACTTCGGCAATTTCTCCCAAATGTTGCTCTACAATGTAGTTTCCTTCTGCCGTGGGGCGCAGGGAGAGGGCTTCCTTAAAGTATTTTTTTGCTTCGGAAAGCGAATCGCAGTGGAGCGCACTGAATGCGCGTTTCAAGCAATCGGCATAGCGCACAGAGTCTTCGCGCGCTGTTTTTACCATCGCCTCTCTGTCGTAGTCGTGCAAGGTTTTTGCGCGCACGCTCCCGCCGTTATTCAGGTCGATAACGGTTTGTGCGGAGGCTGAAGTCACTACGCAAATCAGCAGGGTGAGCAGTAGGCGAAAGTGTAACATTTTTAAGAAGTTAAATAACGGAGCGCGGTGTGTGTTTAACGGATTTCCAAAAGCGGCTGGGGCAAATCAAAATATATTTCAAAGCCAGGGCGCCACGTGCTGGTAATTACGGCATACCCCTGCTCCACGCGGTAGGGCGTTTCGTGCCCATTGCAGTAAATGGGAAGGGTTTTATCGTTCCACGCTCCCTCGGGCAGGCGAATGCAAAAGGTAATGTTCATCCCCTGCGTGTTTTCCATGCGCGCCAGTCGGAGTTTCACGCGTTCGTGAAAGGGCATGGCGGTTATGAGGTCAAGCTGAAGCGCGCCGGTTGGGAGTTGCAGCATTGACGTAGCGTTGGCGTAGAAATTCACATACACGGTGTCGCCCTTTGTGCCCAACATCGTGCCCACGGCATTCATGAGCGCCTGCGCCGCCGTAATCTTTTCGGCGCTGAGGTCAGGAGTTGTGGCGGCTTGGAGTAGAGGACCGTAAATCAACTGCTCCATGCTGAGCGCATACTGAGCATCTGCGGTAAGCATCAGTAAGCGCGCTGCGAGCGTGAAGCGGTTTGCCGCGTCAAAGGTTGAGGCGCTGAGCGCGGCGTCCGTATCCCCCTTGCGCCATGCCGTTTGTAGCGCGTCAAGTTGAGAAACCTGCGCCTTTATGGCTTGCGAGCGCAGTTGCGAATGGGCTTTAAGCGCCGTAGTGCGTAAGTTGGCCACGTCGTTGTCCCAAGTCATGATGCTGTCGGCAGAAACATATTGCCATTGAGCACTTGCTGAGAGGGTTAGGCCTAAGAAAATGAGTAAACTTAGTATCTTGCGCATGGTAAAAACTCAAATTTTCGCAAAGATAACAATATTATTTCAGTTGGCAGTGGGCGGAGCGGGGAATAACATTTGTTAGCAAAATCCGAGGGCACTTCTTTCCATTTTCATGAGCGGATTTGCCCCCTCACAGGCTCTAAAAATCGCACTATTATTACGGTTTTTGCTCCCCCAATCCGTGCTGAAAAAAACTAAACTACTTGTCGTAAAAATTATTAGTAACCTAAAAAAAATTATTAGTAAGATAATTTAAAATAGGTTACTAATAATTTTCGGTATATCTAAGGTGTTGATTATCAGGCGGGTTGTGCTGCGAAAAATTGTTACATTTTTCTGCGTGCTGTCGGAAAAAGAATGCCCCGAAAACGGAGAGTCAGTTTTTTGAACTAACTTTGTGCTCCGAAACATTCATCAGAGCATTATGCAGATACTCTCATACGGCACGCACAGTCGCGCCTTGCTGAAATTAGGACTCCCCATCGTCGTTGGGCAACTGGGCATCATCGTGCTCAGCCTTGCCGACACGTTGATGGTAGGGCGCTACGGCACGGACGAACTTGCGGCGGCGAGTTTCGTAAACAATATGTTTAACCTGGTAATCATGTTTGCCACGGGCTTCTCATACGGACTCACACCGATAGTGGGGCGCCTGTTTGGCACGCGCCAATTCGTGGCGATTGGTGGGCAACTGAAAAATGGGTTATTCGCCAACCTGCTTATGGCGCTCCTGCTCTCGATAGGGATGGGGGTGCTCTATTTCAACCTCCACCTGCTGGGGCAACCAGCGGAGTTGCTGCCGCTGATGCGCCCCTATTACGTGACGCTCTTAGTGTCGGTGGTGTTCGTCATGCTCTTCAATGCCTTCAAGCAATTTGCCGACGGCATTACCGATACGCGAACGCCGATGTGGATACTGCTCGGCGGTAACCTTCTGAACATTGTGGGCAACTGGTTGCTGATTTATGGCAACTGCGGACTCCCCGAAATGGGGCTTTTAGGCGCAGGCGTTGCTACGCTACTCTCGCGCGTGTTGATGGTGCTCTGCTTTGCCGCCTACTTCTTCTTAGCGCCTCGCTATCGTGCTTATCGTGAGGGATTTATGCAGTCAGCTATAAACCGCAAGGACTTTGTGGCTGTCAATAAGTTAGGTATGCCCGTCGCCCTGCAAATTACGATGGAGACCGCCTCATTTAGTCTGACGGCAGTCATGGTGGGATGGCTCGGAACACTGGCGCTTGCCACACACCAAGTGATGCTCACCGTGGGGCAACTGGGATTTATGCTCTACTACGGCATGGCGGCGGCGGTGACCGTGCGCGTGAGCAATTTTCACGGTTCGCACGACCTGCCCAACCTGCAACGTGCCGCCACGGCAGGTTTCCGCTTGATTATGGGTATGGCGGTGTGTGTGGCGGTAGTGATGTTCGTCTTTAGAAACCACTTTGGCCTCTGGTTTACAGGCAGTGCGGAGGTGGCGGCAGGCGTCGCGGCGTTAGTCATCCCCTTTATCGCTTACCAGTTTGGCGACGGTTTGCAATGCACCTTCTCCAATGCCCTTCGCGGAATCTCGGAGGTCAAGCAGATGGTCTATATCTCGTTCATTGCCTATGTGCTCATCTCGCTGCCCGCGGCTTACGTGCTTGCCTTTGTGTGTAAACTCGGCCTTACGGGCATCTGGTGGTCGTTCCCCCTTGGGCTGACCACGGCGGGGGTGCTTTTCTGGTTAAACTTTCGGAAAAAATTGCGCAAAATGGGCGCTTCGAAACCCTCAAAATAGGGGGTGAAAAAACTATACCTATTTTCGTGAAAATTATTAGTAATGTAATTTAAAATATGTTACTAATAATTTTTTTTATGTTACTAATAATTTTCGCTACAAAGGATGTAGTTTTTGAAGGGAGTTAAGTGGTTGATTTTGTGAGGTGTAGGGAGGGTGAAAAAATAACGTGTGGCAGGACTGATTTCAATCCTGCCACACGCTTTTTCAGAGCGCCATTCGGGCGCGTTGCTTGTGCTTAAAATTCCAACTCTCCGAGCTTGATTTCGTCGCTACCTTCCACTTCTGCTTCCGCTACTTCTTCTGTCAAAGTTATTTCTGCGGGCGCTGCTTCCTCATAGCGTGCGTAGCGAGGCTGAGCGGGCTGCTTTTCAATCGCAAACTGCGCTGCGTCAGTGAATGCTTCGAGGAACTTCTCGAGATCTTCGCGGTAGAGGAAAATCTTATGCTTTTCAAATACGGGGCGCAATTCCTCCGTACCTTCTTTTACACGCTTGCTCTCAGTAAGAGAGAGGTAGAGTTCGTTGTGGCGGTCGCTCTTAACGTCGATGTAATAAATGCGCTTGCCGGCCTTAACCGACTTGCTGAAGAGAATGTCGTTTTCTGCTTTTCCGTTCATCTGTCCTATCTGTTTCAAAGTGAATTTTAAAATTTCCGCAGCGAAATTGCAACGATTTTTCTAAACTGCCAAGCGCAAGTGCAATATTTTATACAAAAATATGATTCTCTTCATCTTTTCCCGTGCCCGACTTTATTATTTGTAGAGTGGCGACCGAGAATTTCCATTTTTATTAGTATCTTTGCCGAGATTATAAAAATGAAGTAGACAATGATAAATCGTGAACTCATAAGAACGAAGGTTGTGCAGCTTGTGTATGCATACGTTCAG
Organism: Bacteroidaceae bacterium; assembly: GCA_017628555.1. Taxonomy (GTDB): domain Bacteria; phylum Bacteroidota; class Bacteroidia; order Bacteroidales; family Bacteroidaceae; genus Alloprevotella. The sequence goes on from JAGBYW010000014.1 coordinate 6,681, forward strand.
AATGAAGATAAGTCACTCGACGCAGCCGAAAACGAACTCGACTTTAGTCTCAAGAAAGCTTACGAACTTTATAAGTATCTGCTTTCGCTCATGGTGCAAGTAAAGCGTATCGCTGACCGCCGTGAAGCAGCGCGCTTAGCGCGTGAAGAGCGCCTCGGGACTACAACCGATGAACTCTTGCTCGACAAATATTTGGCGCAAAACAAACTCTTGCAGGTAATGGCGAATAATGAGGTGCTCGTAAACTATATTGAGCGCGAGAAGCAGGAGTGGCTGGAGGAAGATGCCTTGTTGAAAAACATCTACAAGTCATTCACCGAGAGTTCCATCTATCATGAGTACATCCACAAGGGCGATTTCACCATTAAAGCCGACCGCGAATTGGTGCGCAGTCTTTACAAGGAATTCCTTCTCAACAACGAGTTGCTCGAAAGTACGCTCGAAGACCACAGCATTTACTGGAACGACGACAAGGAAGTGATTGAGCAGTTTGTAATCAAGACCTTCAGCAAATTTAATTGCGAATCTCAGGCGGACATGCCCTTGATGCCCGAATTTACTGAGGAAGCTGACCGCGAATTTGCCCTCCAACTCTTCCGTCAAGCCATTGAGCGCGGCGAAGAAATGCGCGGACACCTCCGTACGAACTGTTTGAAGTGGGACTTTGACCGCATCGCGCTCATGGATAAAGTAATTATTCAGACGGCGTTGGCAGAAATTCTCACCTTCCCTGAAATCCCCTTGAATGTAAGTATCAACGAGTATGTTGAAATAGCCAAGAATTACAGCACTCCTAAGAGCGGCGCCTTTGTAAATGGTCAGCTCGACAACATCTGTAAGCGCTTGAACAAAGAGCGTATCTTGATGAAGATTTCAACGAAGAAAAAGGTGACGCGCACTACGGGCAGCGTCGAAGAGTGACTCCTCGGTTGAAGCAGGTGACACCTCAGAGAAAAGAATATTCACTTAATCCTAAACTATAAACTTAAGACCATTATGTTGTTCACTTTATTACAAGCAGCACCTGCTCAGCAGGGCAGCGGTTGGAGCATGATCATCATGCTCGTAGCAATGTTTGCAATCATGTATTTCTTCATGATTCGTCCTCAGCAAAAGAAGCAGAAGGAAGCACAGAATTTCCGTAACTCACTTACTGTAGGCCAGGAAGTTATTACCATCGGCGGTATTTATGGTGTTGTGCGCAACGTGGATATTGACGGCGTAGTTACTCTTGAAGTAGCTTCAGGCGTAAAGATTCGCGTACACAAGGACGGCATTAACCCCGTGTCAACTCCCGTAGGCGGAAACAAGTAAACCTCTAATCCCCATGATGAAGTTAATAACCTTCATTCGTGAAAAAGTCAAGATTGCCTTGGTACTCCTCAGGAGCAAGTCATTCTTGACTTTTTTATTCTTCCTAACCCTCTCAACGGCCTTCTGGTGTTTCGAGGCGTTCAAGGAAACCAACTCGGTGGAACTCGCAGTGCCCTTGCGCTTGAAAAATGTTCCCGACAATGTTGTTATCACTACCGCATTGCCCGAACAAGTGCGCGTGACGTTGCGCGACCGCAACTCCTCGCTCTTCTATTACCGCTACTTCCACCGCCCAACTCCCGCAACGGTTGACTTTGCTGCCTATGCCAACCCCAGCTGTCACGTGCGCGTGCCACAGGAAGACGTGAAGCGCAGCGTGATGCGTAACTTCGAGGCGACTACAGAACTCTTGAGTCTCCTGCCCGATACGTTGGAGTATTTTTACAGCTACGGCACGAAGAAGGCGGTGCCTACGCGCCTCCAGGGAAAGCTTTCTCCCGCCGAGGGTTACTATATTGTGAGTCAAACGCTCTCTCCCGCTGAGGCTACGGTCTATGCTACGGACCGTCAACTCGATACCATTTCCGCGGCACATACCGTTCCGCTCTACCTTTCCGAACTCACGGAGAGTTTCACCACTCCCGTCATGCTTCAAGGCATTAAGGGTGCGAAGTTTATGCCCGACACGATGCAGTTGTCGGTAGAGGTTGACCGCCTTGTAGAAAAAACTTTGGCGCTTCCCATTTCGCCGCTCAACTTCCCTGAAGACGTGCGCCTGCGCACCTTCCCCATGAAGGTGAATGTAACGTTCCAGGTGGGCATGAAGGAGTTTCGCAATGTCTCGGAGCAAGATTTCATGCTCGTGCTCGACGCCAATGATTTGGAAAGCCCTACGGCAAATACCTGCACCCTGCGCATGGAGCGCCAACCGGCAGCGGCATTTCGCTTGCGCTTGAGTCAGAGCGAGGTAGAGTTTCTTATCGAAAAAACTTCCGCACAATGACCTACGCAATTACCGGAGGCATAGGCTCGGGCAAGAGTTTCTATTGCCGACAACTCGAAGCTGCGGGCTATCCTATCTTCTACTGCGACGATGAAGCCAAGCGTATTATTCGTACCTCCGAGGTGGTGCGCCGCGAACTCTGTGCGCTCGTCGGTGATGCCGTTTACGACGCCGAGGGGCAGTTGCAGAAACCCGTACTTGCCGCCTACATCTGTCGGGGTAAGGAGTTTGCGGAGCGGGTAGACGCAATCGTGCATCCCCGAGTGGCAGAAAGTTTTCAGGCATGGGCGGCGGAGCAAGCAAAGCTCAACGAGCGCGTGTTTATGGAGTGCGCCCTGCTTTACGAGTCAGGGTTTGAGCATTTGGTGGATGAGGTAATTCTCGTCACCGCTTCACAAGAAACCCGCGTGCGCCGCGTGATGAAGCGCGATGGTGTAACGCGCGAAAAGGCCTTGGCGTGGATGGCGCTGCAAATGCCGGAAGAAGAAAAAATCCGGCGGGCACACCATATTATATATAGTGAAACGGACGGCAAGCTTGACGGTGCGCTGTTCGTGTGAGACACAAACAAAAAAATAAAGCATTGAAGCCTACCGTCCTCCGCACTTCGGGGATGGCGTCTTCAATGCTTTATTTTTTACGTTTTGCGCGGCTCAACGTGAGTGTGTTGAAGGGCAAAATGAGGGTGATTTTCGGATGAAAATCTGAATTTCGCAAACTGCTGTATATGAGGTGTTTGCAAGGGTGCTACGACTGCCCAAAATTATTAGTAACCTTTTTTAAAATATGTTACTAATAATTTTTTTTAGGTTACTAATAATTTTTACGAAAATAGGTTTAGTTTTTTGCACAATGGATTTGCGGTTTTTTTTGGTCACTTTTTCAGTGCGTTTTTCCGACCTCACCACCGCCATAAAACCGAAACGTCGTTATACGGGTACACTCTCCGCTTCACGCTCAAACTTCTCTTTCTCCCACTGCTCAATGATGCGTTCGCGCAAGGTGAAAAAGAGGCGCATGTGAGAGCCGTAGAATTTCTTCTCGCCCACCTTGGCTACGATTTCGTGAAAGTGCGAAGCGGTGAAACGCACGTCCTTCACAAATGTTCCGCTGTTGATGTAAATAGATTGGGGCAACTCGTCGTGATGGTCGGCAAACCATTTGATAAGTTCCTGAAGTTCCTGAGGATCGTATACTTTTTTATATTCCATTAGGGTAAAGATTTTTGTACAAGTGATGAGGTCCGCAGTGCGTGCCTTCTTTTCGTGCAAAATTACCACACATTTGTCAATGTGGCAAATTCGAGGGCGTTTTATTTTGATTATCAAATGAATTACCTTAATTTTGCAATCCGAAAGCAAACGCCGATAATTTCATTCTCCCTCGTTCGCTTCACTGCGACACCGTCGCAGTGCTATTTCCCTAATATTCAAACAACAACAACACAATAAGATTATGATTAAACTCGACATTTCAAAGGCTACTCCCTTCCTCTCTGCTGAAGCAGTAGCATCTCTCGAACCCCAAGTAAAGGCTGCACAGCAGGCACTCGAAGCGGGTACTTGCGCTGGCAATGACTTCCTCGGTTGGCTCCACCTTCCTTCTTCAATCACTGCGGAACACCTCGCTGACATCAAGCAGACAGCTCAGGTGTTGCGCGAAAATTGCGACACTATCGTGGTGGCAGGTATCGGAGGTAGTTACCTCGGTGCGCGTGCCATTATCGAAGCCCTCGGCAATAGCTTTGAATGGCTTGCTAACGACGGCAAGAATCCCGTAATCCTCTTCGCTGGTAACAACATCGGTGAAGACTACCTTTACGAACTTACTGAATACCTCAAGAACCGCAAGTTCGGTGTCATCAATATCTCTAAGTCAGGTACAACTACCGAAACTGCTCTCGCTTTCCGCCTTCTCAAGAAGCAGTGTGAAGAACAGCGTGGTAAGGAAGTGGCAAAGAAGGTTATCGTTGCCATCACCGACGCCAAGAAGGGCGCTGCGCGCGTTACGGCTGACAAGGAAGGTTACAAGAGCTTCATCATCCCCGACAACGTTGGCGGTCGCTTCTCTGTACTTACTCCCGTAGGTCTTCTTCCTATTGCTTGCGCTGGTTTTGACATTGACGCCCTCGTTCAGGGTGCTGCAGATATGGAAAAGCAGTGTGGCGCAGACGTTCCCATGATGGAAAATCCCGCAGCGCTTTATGCTGCTGTGCGCAATGCGATTTACCAGAGCGGTAAGAAGATTGAAATCCTCGTAAACTATCAGCCCAAGCTCCACTACATGAACGAATGGTGGAAGCAGCTCTATGGCGAAAGTGAAGGTAAGCAGCACAAGGGCATCTTCCCCGCAGCTGTTGACTTCTCTACCGACCTCCACTCAATGGGTCAGTGGATTCAGGACGGCGAACGCACTGTGTTTGAAACCGTAATCTCTGTGGAAGAACAGTGCCACAAGCTCCTCTTCCCCCATGATGATGAAAACCTCGACGGTCTCAACTTCCTCGAAGGCAAGCGTGTGGATGAAGTAAACAAGATGGCAGAACTCGGTACGCTTCTCGCTCACGTTGACGGCGGTGTGCCCAACATCCGCATTTCAATGTCAAAGTTGGATGCTTATAACATCGGTCAGCTCATCTACTTCTTCGAAATCGGTTGTGGCATCAGCGGTCTCGTGCTCGGTGTAAATCCTTTCGACCAGCCCGGTGTAGAAGACTACAAGCGCAACATGTTTGCCCTCCTCGGCAAGCCCGGTTATGAAGCGCAGACTGAAGCGATTAAGGCACGTATCTAATATAATATACAGGTTTGAGCGTCGAAGGAGTTCGGCGCTCAACCTTTGTTTTTAGCAAAAGACTTAATGATGAAGAATATTCGCGCAGTATTTTTCGATATGGACGGCGTGCTCTTCGACAGCATGCCCGCTCACGCTAAGTCATGGGAAACCGTGGCGAAGCAGTTTGGCTTTGACCTTCCCTACGAGGAAGTGTTCATGAACGAAGGTCGCACAGGTTTCTCTACCATCAATATGCTCATGCAGCGCACCCACGGTCGCGACGCTACGCAGCAAGAGATTGATGACATCTACGAAGCAAAGTGTCAGGAATTTAACAAATACCCCGAAGCACCCCAGATGCCGGGTGCTATGGAACTCCTCATAAAACTTCAACGCAAGGGTTTGGCGCTTTATGTCGTAACAGGCAGCGGTCAGCCCTCGCTCTTGGAGCGCCTGCGCCTGAATTTCCCCGGCATTTTCCGCCCCGAGCGCATCATCTCCAGCAAAGACGTGAAGCACGGCAAACCTCACCCCGAACCTTACCTCATGGCGCTCGACCGCGCCGGCGTTGAGGCAAACGAAGCAGTAGTCGTTGAAAACGCACCCCTCGGAGTGCGCTCCGCCCGTGCCGCCGGCATCTTCACCGTTGCCGTAAACACAGGTCCCCTTCCCAATATTGCCCTCGAAGCAGAAGGCGCCAACATCGTCCTCGCTACTCTCCACGAACTCTGTGAGCAGTGGGAATCCATCGTTGGGTAACATTCCCTCCCAGTCCCCTCCGTCCTCTTCGCAGCGACAGTGTCGTTGCGCCCCATAATCAAACACGCCTCCCTTTTCCCGCATCGCAGGAAAAGGGAGGCGTGTTTTACGCTTTTATTCTCCCACCCCCAAGTCCGTATTATTCATCAAAATCTCTATGCCCGGTTCATGAGCAAGAGTGGGGGCGATTTCTGTGGCAAACCAACGGGCGAGTTCGGGATTCGCCTTGACGCTCGTTGTGTTGTTGCAGAAGAAGTTGATGCTGAAATATTCGAAGTGGTGGCGCGCCGTTTCAATATCCTGAAAGATGCGCTCTCGTGTGTCACCCTCCGTTCCACAAAGCAGACAGACGCCCTGAAAATAGCGGGCAACATCCTCCGCCGTGACGCTTTCGGGAATGCCCTTGTTCCATTGGCTGCGAAGGGTGGGGGAGAAGGTCTCAATGCCGCATCTGAACTTCACCGTAGCGGGCGCGAAACGCTTTGCAAACTCCGTCAGGCGGTGGCGGTACATGTAGTGCATCTCAAACCAAAGGGTGTGAATCTGCTTTCCCCGAACGACGCGCGCAATATGCTCTAACGTCTGCTCATCCAGTTCTATGCCCGACCCCGAATTGATAATGTCCAACACGCCCATTTCTCCCGTAATCAGCTCCAGGATAGGGGCATTCGTAGCATAGGGATTGTCACTTGTATCCGTGTGGTAATCACAAAAGGTGCAGCGCTTCCAACGGCATCCCGTGCCTTGAAGCAGTACAAATTCACGGGGCAGGTGCGTGTGGATTAGTGCGTAGCGTTCCATTGTTCCCTCCTTTTAATAGATCGCTTCACCCAAGCAATTACGGCATACGCCATGGGAGTGCCGAAGAAGGCTTCAATGCCTAACTTCATCACATATTGCGTGGCAAGCATCAAGAGTAGGTCGCGCGTAGAAACGATGCCCACAAAGGCGATAAGCACAAAGGGAACGGTGTCGAAGAAATAACCTACAATCGAACTACCGATGGTGCGCAACCAAAGGAATTTGCCTTCCGTCTTGCGCTTCATCCAGTCCATAATCCAAGCGTTGGAGAGTTCGCCGAGTAAGAAACCCACGAGCGACCCCACCACAATGCGCGGAACGTAAGTAAAGAGGTGATTGTAGGCATTCGCCGTCTCCTGCAGATAATCAGGCGAGGGCAACCACACGCCAATCTGTGTGCACGCCACAAGAATAATGTTACAAAGAAACGTAATCCAAATGACCTTCTTCGCCGTACGATACCCCCAAATTTCGGTGAGTACGTCGCCCAGCATATAAGCAAAGGGGAAGGTGATGGTGCCCGCGTCGAAGGTGGGATAATCCAAAATGCAGATTACCTTCACCGCCATAACATTGGATACGAGATAGAGCGTGGCAAACACTGCCGTCACTAACATCAAAGGCGTGTTAGAAGTTGCTCGGTTTTTGAAAGGGTTTTCCGATACCTTGTTCATTGTTGATAAAATAGTTTGTGCTAAAATGTGCCCGCAAAATTACCCAGAAATCTTTGCCTGACCTTTCTTTCCCCTTAAAAACCTGAATTTCGTGCCTCAAAATTATTATTTTTTGACATTTTAGTTTTGCAATTCAAGCGTAGTTCTTAACTTTGCTACTTGAAAAGGTGTGGATTGCAAGCGCGGTGGCGGTGTAGTCCCGAATTTTCGTAAGAACACAACTTTATTTCTATACAATTATGACACTTATCAAATCCATCTCAGGTTTCCGTGGCACCATCGGTGGCCGTCCCGGAGACACCCTGAACCCCATTGAAATTGCAAAGTCTGTTTCGGCTTATGCAAGTCTTCGCGAAAAGCATGTTGGTACTTACCGCAAGAAGATCGTCGTTGGTCGTGACGCACGTATCTCTGGCGAAATGGTAAGCCAGACTGTTTGTGGTACGCTTATGGGTATGGGCTTCGATGTAGTAAACATCGGTCTTGCTTCTACGCCTACTACAGAACTTGCTGTAACTATGGAAAAGGCTGTAGGTGGTATTATCATCACAGCGAGTCACAACCCCCGTCAGTGGAATGCACTTAAGTTCCTCAACGAAAAGGGCGAATTCCTTCCCCCCGAAGAAGCTGCTGAAGTAGTGCGCCTCGCTAATAACTGCAACTTTGACTTCGCTGATGTAGACAACCTCGGTCACTACACACAGAACTTCTACTATGACCAACGTCACATCGACCACGTTAAGGAACTCGAACTCGTTGACGTTGAAGCCATCCGTCGCGCTCACTTCTCTGTAGCATTCGACGCTGTAAACTCTGTGGGTGGTGTGATCATTCCCAAGCTCCTCGGTCAGCTCGGTGTAACTCAGGTTACTCACCTCAATGCAGAACCCACTGGTGACTTTGCTCACAATCCCGAACCCTTGAAGGAACACCTCACAGAAATCCGCAACCTCATGCGTAAGGGTCGTCACGACATCGGTTTCGTTGTTGACCCCGACGTTGACCGCCTCGCTATGGTTTGTGAAGATGGTTCTATGTTCGGTGAAGAATACACCCTCGTAGCTGTTGCTGACTACATCCTCCAGCACACTCCTGGTAACACCGTTTCTAACCTCTCTTCAACTCGTGCCCTCCGCGACGTTACTGAAAAGTACGGTTGCACATACACTCCCGCTGCCGTTGGTGAAGTAAACGTTGTAACAAAGATGAAGGCTACAGGTGCTGTAATCGGTGGTGAAGGTAACGGTGGTGTAATCTATCCCACTTCACACAGCGGTCGTGACGCCCTCGTAGGTATCGCTCTCATCCTTACTTACCTTGCTAAGACTGGTATGAAGGCTACAGAACTTCGCGACTCATTCCCCAAGTACTACATTGCGAAGAACCGTATCGACCTCGATCCTACTACTGACATCTATGCAGTGCTCCAGAAGGTTAAGGAAATGTATAAGAACGAAC
>JAGBYW010000166.1 GCA_017628555.1 Bacteroidaceae bacterium
AGCACACCAACAGCAACCTCTTTAAGGTGACTTTGCCCTCGCTATAAAATCAAACTATTTTTCTGAACATAGTAAAAAACGGAGATGCTCTCATGGGAGAACGTCTCCGTTTTTGATTTTTAGCAAGTTAAATTTGGTTAAGTTTACAAATAAATTCGTAGTTTTGTAGGCGGTTAAATAGCGAAATTCAATAAATAACATAACACTAATGCTATGATTAAATCTTCAAATCTCATGGTCAAGCAGTGGTTCATGCTCACCTTGACCTGTGTCTTTGCCCTTTCTGCGAGTGCACAGACGATTGGTAGTATCTACCGAGTTGTGTCGTTCAACACAGGAAAGGCGATGACCAATGCGGGCAACCATGCTCCCGACGCACCTATCGTGATGGGTGACTTGGACGAAAACGACGAATCGCAGTTGTGGGCACTTATCAGTGATGGCGATACAGAAAGTTACGGACTCTACAATATGGGTTCGAAGTTGAGTATTGACATGGCTTTAGAGAGCAAGAACCCTGGTAAATTGTTGCATTGGAAGCCCAACCTCAACAACACTAACCAGATTTTCAAAATCCACTCTCCTGGTATTGCGGGTTCTGCCATCCAACTGCTGTGTGCAGAAAATCCCAACCTTGCCATCATGGAATATGAGAATGGCGAACTTTGGATGAAGAATGAACTCACCAACACGAGCACATATTTTGAGCTCAAGGAGGTTGTGAACGTTCAGGACAATATTTCTCCGCTGCCCTATTTCACCTATCAGATTAAGAATGTCAATACGGGTAAGGTGCTTTCTAATGGTGGCAACAATGAGAATGATGCCAAGATTATTGTTGAACCTGCTGCGGAAAAGAACTACGGACAGATGTGGAAGTTGAGCGTACCTGTTTATCAGACAGGTGCTACAACGTGGTTCCAACTGCTGAATGAGAACTGCGGTAAGTGTATAGACTGTGCGTTCGAGGCTGGCGTAGGTCCCTTGCAGTGGAGTCAGAGCAAGGATGATAAGACTGCCAACTGGAATCAGATGTTTGAAATCTTGGAAGTGGAAGGTCTTGAAGAAACCTACCAACTCAAGGTGGGCAAGAACGTAGGTTCAAAGTGGTCGCCCTCATTTGAATATTATTACTTTGCTGTAAATGCTGCGGAGGAGGTTTACGTAACCGCCGATGCAACAAGTTCTGACACACACTTCACGTTCACTCGCGTGAGCAACGACAACTTGCCCCAAGGGCTTTATTGGCAGGACGAAAATGTGTTTGAACAAAACAAGGAAAAGGGACACGCCACTTACATTCCTTATCAATCTACAGAAGCTATGCGTGCAGATGCGCGCTACGGAAAAGCGTGGTTAGATCCCACATTGAGTGAGCGTTGGATGACGCTTAACGGCACATGGGACCTCCTTTGGAATGTCATGAGTGACGAGTTCAATATGCCTGGCGAGGAATTCTATGGCGATAATGTGGACACTTCTGGCTGGCAACAGATGCAGGTGCCTGGTTGCTTGGAAATGTACGGTTTCGGCAAGCCTCTTTATATTAACGTAGACTATCCCTTCACCGACAATCCTCCTTACATTACAATGCGTAAGGGATTGGACAACAGCGTGGGTAGTTATCGCCGCAACTTCACCCTTCCTGAAGGTTGGGAAAATGAGCGTGTGTTGCTCCACTTTGACGGTATTTACTCTGCCGCTTATGTGTGGGTAAACGGTCAGTATGTGGGTTACACCGAAGGCGGTAATATGGACGCAGAATTTGACGTGAGCAAGTACGTTCGTACGGGTGAGAACAATGTCGCAGTGCGCGTTATTCGCTGGACCGACGGTTCGTATCTCGAAGGTCAGGATATGTGGCACATGAGCGGTATTCACCGTGACGTTTACCTTATGGCTGTTCCTAAGGTGTTTGTAAGGGACCACTTTATCTCCAGCGCACTCTCAGAAGACGCTACTTCGGGTTCACTTACCGTGAAGTTGGAATTGGACAACCGCGACGGACTCACTACCAGCAAGCAGTATGAAGTGCGCCTCATTGACCCTGCTGGAAATGTTATTCAGACACAGACAGGCAGCGCTGACTTTACAGCCACTGAGACTTCAAAGAATCTTGCTATCCTCTTCGAAGGACTTGCAAACCTCCAACCCTGGACAAGCGACAATCCAGCGCTTTACACCGTTGAAATTATCCAAAAGGATGCTGCGGGTAAGGAAGAAAGTGTGACGGCAACGAAGTATGGTTTCTGCGTAGCTACGATTCAGAACAACCAATTCTTGGTGAACGGCAAGCGCGTGCTGATGAAGGGTGTGAATACGCAAGACACACATCCCATTATGGGACGCACAATGGACATTGAAACGATGTGGACCGACCTCGTGATCATGAAGCAGAACAACGTAAACATGGTGCGCTCGAGTCACTATCCCCGTAGTCCGAAGATGAATGCCATGATGGACTATATCGGTATGTACCAGATGGATGAAGCAGATGTTGAGTTCCACAAGAACTGGTCAAACGGCGGACGCATACATATTGCGTCTTCTTGGCGCGCACCGATCGTAGATAGAATCACTCGCATGGTGCTCCGCGACAGGAATCACCCCTGCGTAGTATCTTGGAGTCTCGGTAATGAAAGTGACGGCGGCGTAAACTTCAATCACGCTTACAATGCTGCCCGAGCGCTCGACCCACGTCCTATACATTATGAAGGCGCTACTCGTGCGGGAACGTCTCCTACGGATATTTATAGTGTCATGTACCGAGACGTGCCTACTGTAGAGTGGGACGTTGACCGCAAGGGCCAACCTTATTTCATGTGTGAGTATGCTCACGCTATGGGACACTCTGTAGGTAACCTCAAGGAGTATTGGGACGTAATGGAAAGCAGTAAGAATGGCATGGGTGGTTGTATCTGGGACTGGGTAGACCAGGCAATTGTTGCTTCTCAGGATATTAAGGCGGGCGAACTCAAGGTAAACGGTTTTAACAAGTATCGCAATGGTAACGATTATCCTGAAGCACCCCACCAGGGTAACTTCGTGAACAACGGTATCATCACTGCCGACCGCCAACCTACGGGTAAACTTGCTGAAGTAAAGCGTATTTACCAATATGTGAAGTTTGGCAATTTCAACAAAACGGCAAAGGTAATCCGTGTCAACAACAAGTACGAAAGCCTTGACCTCGAAGGCATGACACTTACTTGGAAGGTGCTCCACGAAGGTTTTGAAGTAGAAAGTGGAAGTATGACACTCCCCTCTATTCCTACTTCAACATTCAAGGATCTTTCAATTCCTTATACCACTAACATTGACAACGGTGAATACTTGCTGAACGTCTCAGTGTGTCTTTCTCAGGCTACATCGTGGGCGGAAGCTGGTCACGCGATTGCGAGCACACAATACACCCTCAATGAACGCAACAAGCTCGCATCTGCTGACGCCACAGCAGGCACTCCGCTTAAGGTGACTAAGAGTGGCACGACCTACTACATCGAAGGCGAGGACATGAGCATGAAGGTTAATACAACGAACGGTATTACCTACTGGAACATGGGTGGTATAGACGTAATCGCAGCAAATAGCAGTGGCAAGACTGCTCCTGCCTATAGCAATTACCGCTGGATTGAAAACGATGCACCTTACGGTACTGACCCTTATTACAGCACGGAAAATGGTATCACTAATCGTAGTTTTAGCGTAAAGGAAAGTGGCGATGGCGCAACCGTAACAATCACAGAAACGGCTTCGGGCAACTTGTGTAACTACAAGTTTGTGTACACCGTAAATCGTGACGGTACTGTTGACCTCAATGCACAATACACTCCTCGTAGCAACTCACTTCGCCGCATCGGTATGCAAATGCAGTTGAATCCCGAATTGGCAATGACGGAATACTATGCGCGTGGTCCGCTCGACAATACAATAGACCGTAAGCAGGGTGCCGACCTTGGCATTTACAGTCTCCCCGTTAAGGACTACCACGTGGATTATGTGCGTCCCCAAACAAGTGGCGACCGTCAGGATGTGCGTTGGGTAACGTTCTATGGTGCGAATGGTGACGGTATTAAGGTAGAAACTGAAGGTCAAGTAAATATGACCATCGACAACTACACGGATGCCTACATGCACAACTACCTCCACCAATGGCAGATGGATGCTTCCGATGACATTTACGTAAACTTCGACGTAGCACAGCTCGGTGTGGGTAACGGTTCTTGCGGCGCGGGTGTTTTGAGCAAGTACGTGCTTCCCGCAAGTGGTACTTATACTTACAAACTCCGCTTCTCATACCTTGAGGAAGCTACAACAGGCATCGAACAACTCCCCAGCATTCCCTCAAACATTGAGAATACTGACACTCGCGTGTATAACATTCACGGTCAGGTAGTAAATACCAACAACGCACTTCCCAAGGGTATTTATATTACCAACGGAAAGAAGTTTATCGTGAAGTAAATGCACCGCATTAGCAATCATCATTCTCACCGCCATGGTGAGAATGATGATGCGCTATTGTTTTGAATACGTACAATGAATCTATTCATTTCTAACTCACAATAATTCTATGAAAAAAATTGCGATGATGCTGTCGTGCTTGTTCTGCGGATGCATGAGCCTTTTGGCACAGGGCTTCCCCACAATCAGTGACGACGAAACCACTAAGTGGTACCTCATTCAGTTTATGAATGGTGGCAATGCCTTAACGGCGGCTACAAGTGGTGCAGAAATTACCACATCTGCCCCTGTTGCGAACGACGCTCAGCAGTGGAAGATTACGGGTAGCGAAACTGACGGTTACCAGTTTACGAACAAGAAGGGATACACCCTCTATGTAGGTTCTGCAAGCCTCAACCAAAAGGTGCACGCTGCGACTTCAACTGCGGGCAAAGTATCAAAGTTTACTATCACCGAAACTCCCTATAGCGCTTATAGCGGAGCGTTTGAAATCCACCCCAAGGGCAACTCCGGCGTTTCGTTTAACCTTTGGGGAGGTCCCGCTGAAAATCGCGGTGTTGGTCTTTGGAATAGTTCAAACGACCAGAACAACCCCGTGAAATTCGTGGAAGTTAAGGCGTTTGAAGAACTCGGTAAGATTTCTATCATCCCCTACCCCGCATCATTGACCATCACCAACGACGAAGCACGTTTCGACGTCAACGCCCTCACTGCCATCGCTTACACTGGCGAACAGATGAAGGAACATGCCGAAGCGTTTGCCGCACAACTCAAGAAGGCATCAGGCATTGAGTTGGCAGTAAAGCAAGCAGGCGAAACTCCCGAACAAAACACCATTTGGTTTGGCACAGATGCCACTCAGCCCAAGGAAGGTTACACTCTCAACGTTACAGAAGCGGGTGTGGAAATCAAGGCTTCAGAATTCTCTGGTTGGTTCTACGCACTCCAAACATTGAAGCAGTTGCTCCCCCGCGAATATTTCCTTTCAGAAGTAAAGGCTGGCGCTGACTGGACACTTCCTTACGTTGCCATCACCGACAAGCCCCATCTCGGCCACCGCGGTTACATGCTCGACATCGCACGTCACTTCTTTAACAAGGAAGAAGTAAAGAAGGTGCTCGACATCATGGCGCTTTACAAGATGAACCGTTTCCACTGGCACTTAACTGACGACCAGGGTTGGCGCATTGAGATTCCCGAATACCCCAAACTCACAGAAGTGGGCGCAATTCGCTCAGGTTCGTTCAGCAATCCTGGTGACGGTCAACAGTTCTTTGACGACACGGAATACGGTCGTGGAATGTGGTATTCTAAGGAAGACTTGAAGGAAGTTGTAGCTTATGCGCTCGAGCGCAACATTGAAATCATGCCCGAAGTGGACCTTCCTGGTCACATGGTTGCGGCAGTTTCTGCATACCCTGAGTTTAGTTGCGACCCCACAAAGAAATATGAAGTGCGCATCCCCGGGGGTATTTCTCACGACGTCTTAAACATTGGTGACGACCGCGTGATTGACTTCCTCAAGTGCATCATGGACAACTTGGCAGAAGTATTCCCCCACCAATACATTCACTTCGGTGGTGACGAATGTCCCACAGAGCAGTGGGCTGTAAACGAACTCTGCTTGAAGCGTGTGGAAGAACTCGGCCTTGATGGCGTGCATCAGTTGCAGAGTTGGTTGGTAGAAGAACTCGGTACGTATGTGAAGGAAAAGTATAACCGCGACATCGTCGTGTGGGACGAACTTTTGAAGCACTGGAACGATAACAACAAGATTAAGCCCGTTATCATGGCATGGAATGGCATTGGTTTCAGCGGACAAGCCGCTGACCGTGGCATGAAATCCATTATCGTGCCTTACCAAGTGCTCTACCTCGACTTCCTCCAGGCTTATGTGAAAGACCGTTTCGTTGACGAACTCTACAACGGCGGTTGGGGCGACGGCGATAACTTCGTGAATACCGTTGATGAGATTTACAACTTCAATCCCCTCAGCAACCTTTCAGGACGTGAAGATTTCGCGCTCGGCGTACAGGGTAACATGTGGACAGAAACTACGAACGACATCGACGAAGTAGAATACCAACTCCTTCCCCGTATGTTTGCCCTTGCAGAAATCGGTTGGTTGCCCACAGCTAAGAAAGACTGGGTAGGTTTCTACCGTCGCATGCAAACACATGACGAAATCCTCGACGCCCTCGACTATAAGTACGGCAAGCACTTCATTGAACCTACGGAATATACCGCAGAAGAACAACTCGTTCGCGAAGCGGCTGACGTGTTAAAGAATAGCGTGCGCGGTGCCGTAGGTTATCCCGCTGCCGACCTCTTTGACGCCCTTCAGGATGCTTATAACACAGCAACAAGTGACGCTCTCGATGCAGCACCTGAGAAACTTGAAGCACTCCAAGCTGCTCTCGACGCATACAAGACTGCTCCCGTAGTAATGCCTCAGCCTGGCAAGACGTACCAAATCGTTTCGGCGTCAACATACTACAAGCGCCAGTATCTTGGCTCTACCATGTATGAAAAGGACGGCAAAGTGCGCTTCCACTATACTCCTCAGACAGAACCCGAAGAACTCTGGCAGTTCACAGCTACTGAAGGCGGTTACATCATGACTAACCTCTACAGCGGCAACAAACTCACGATGGGCAATTACAACACTCCCATCACCGTGGCTGAGGGTGAAGGCACAGCCGTGCGCATTGACCTTGCAACGATTGCTACTCAGAACTTCACTTACCTCCCTGGTGTCGTAACCATCTCAAGCGTTGACGGTTACAATGCCGCTATGACGGGCAAGGTAAAGCGCCTTAGCGCAGAATGTTCGGGTGATGTTTATGCCAAGGACGAAGCAGCGCTCTGCTACAACGGCACATGGACATTGGTTGAGGTAGTTGATTTCACGGCTCAGTTAGAAGGTCTCGTGAAGAAGTGCGAAATTCTCACCATCAAGGCGAAGCCCGGCGAGATGAACCAGTACACCGAAGAGGCACTCGACTTCCTCCAGTCACAGCTCATCACTCCCGCCAAGGCGACTCTCGAAGCTGGCGCTGTAAGCGAAGCGAAGTATTTGGAATACCTCGCCATCTACCAGCAGTTCCAGGCAATGGAGCGCACAAGTATCGCTCAGAGCCTCCGCGAAGACACGTACTACTACATCCGCAACGTATGGTTTGGCAAATATGCCGCTGCCAACGTGTCGTCTCAGTTGGTAGTGCCCGCCGATAAGTCAGAAGCCGACCGTTTCCTTTGGCGCATTGAAAAGAAGAACAACGGCAAGATTGTTATCTACAACAAGGCAACAGAAACTGCGGCTTACCCCACGGCTTACAGCGGAGAAACAGGCATAAAGCTCGGTCAGGAATACCTCTGGACGCTTGAAGAACGCACACTTGACGGTAAGACGGGTATCTGTATCATCAACGACAGCGGCACTTCCAGCTGGTACACCAACCCCAACTCTTGGCAGTACATCTTGCTCAAGGACTTCTGGGGCGCCTGCACTTGGGAATTCCAGGAAAGCGGCATCGAAGTTCCTACGGGCATCATCGGTGCGCAGCTTGACGAAAAGGGCGCAGCAACCTACGACCTCAGCGGTCGCCGCGCCGACGGCACAACTCAACCCGGTATTTACATCGTGGGTGGAGTGAAAAAGGTGGTAAAGTAACCCGTTAAATTTGCGACAGGTTTAACCGCAATACATACACGCGTAAAAGTCTTACGACTTTACGCCATGAGATAGGAAAAGGGCAGCACACGCTGTCCTTTTCTTGTCGTTTTAATACAGCCGAACCTCTTGAAATCACCACGCAATCCATTGTGCAAAAAACTATATCTATTGTAGTAAAAATTAGTAGTAACCTAAAAAAAATTATTAGTAACATATGTTAAAAAAGGTTACTAATAATTTTAGGTATGTTTAAGTCGCTGATTATCAAGCGTATTGCATGGCGAAAAATTGTTACATTTTTAGCCAACCACCCTGACCTTTGGTGCAACAACAGTGTGGCGCTCGTGAAAATTATTCGCGTGCGCCCGCGAGCATCTGATTTTGAGGAGAGGGGGAGTGGGATTTCAAAAATTAGTTGTACCTTTGCACCAACTTTTACTAAGGGGTGCTCAACATGTTGTTGGGCTGAGATCATACCCACGTACCTGAACCGGATAATGCCGGCGTAGGAATCGGTAGAAGGTTTTGTGCATATTTTTGTAGCAGCCTGCCGGCAGCTCGCCGCCGAAATTCACATTTCCATCTGATCCCCCTTTTCATTATTCACTCAAACCATTTAATAATGAAAAGATTCACTTTCATCGCAGCGCTCTTTGCGAGCCTGCACCCCGTCGTTGCGCAAACCGACAACGACAGCACTGACGTGTACTTAGAGGAGACCAGCGTGATTGCTACACGCGCCACTCACACCACCCCCATTGCGTTTACTAACATCTCACGCGAGCAACTCAGCCGCACCAATCACGGGCAAGACATCCCCTACTTAGTGAGCCTGGCGCCCTCAAGCGTCTCCACAAGCGACGCCGGAGCGGGAATAGGTTACACCTCGTTGCGCATCCGTGGGGTTGATGCCACGCGCATCAACGTGACCGCCAACGGAATTCCCGTCAACGATGCCGAGAGTCACACCGTGTTTTGGGTAAATATGCCCGACCTCGCCTCAAGTGTAAAGGACATTCAGGTGCAACGCGGAGTAGGAACTTCTACAAACGGAGCAGGCGCATTTGGGGCAAGCATGAACCTGCAGACGTCTGACTTCGCGCGTGATCCGTATGCCGAAGTGAGCCTCTCGGGCGGTTCGTTTCGCACGCACAAAGAAACCCTGCGCCTCGGAACGGGGTTGCTCAACAATCACTGGACCTTTGACCTGCGCCTCTCTAACATCGGCACGGCGGGATATATTGACCGCGCGTCGGCAGACCTTTATTCGTTCTACACCCAAGCAGCTTACGTAGGCGATGCTACAACGGCGCGCTTCATTGCCTTTGGCGGAACGGAAGAAACCTATCATGCGTGGAACTATGCCAGTCGCGAAGAGATGGAAGCCTATGGCCGTCGCTACAACTCGTGTGGCTATATGTTTACCGACGCAAATGGCGTGCAGCATTTCTACGACGACCAGACCGACAACTACACCCAGACGAATTACCAGTTACTCATCGACCACCGCCTCAACCGTAAATGGAAGGCAAACTTGGGTGTACACTACACCAAGGGCGACGGGTATTACCAGGAGTATAAGACCGACCGCAAACTTGAGGAGTACGGCCTGCTGACTGCCCATCCCGTCATGACCATCACGCGCTCTGATCTTGTGCGCAAGAAGGCTATGGACAACCACTTTGCTGGGGCGATTTTCTCACTGAATTATAGCGACGCGCGCTTGCGTGCTACGCTCGGCGGAGCGGCAAATCGTTACTGGGGAGAGCACTTTGGTCGCGTGCTTTGGGTGAAAAATTACTTGGGCGACTTAAATCCCAACACCGATTACTACAACAATCGTGCGCGCAAGGATGATGCGAATATTTATGTCCGTGGCGAATACGCGTTGCGCTCAAACCTCACCGCATACGCCGACCTTCAGTACCGCCACATCCGTTACACGATGAGGGGCACGAATGATAAATACAATTCATGGGCAAGCGACGGCATGCAGCGCTTAAACTTAGACGAGCGCTTCGACTTCCTGAATCCCAAGGTGGGATTAAACTGGACGCCCACCAAGCATTGGAGACTTTTTGCCTCTGTGGCACAGGCGCACAAGGAACCTACGCGCAATAACTATACCGACGGTTACTTCACAGAGCGCCCCCGTGCGGAGCGACTCACGGATTACGAGGTGGGCGCTACTTACACCGCCAAAAACTGGCACGTGGGTGCCAACCTTTACTGGATGGATTACAAAGACCAGTTGGTTTTGACGGGCGAACTCAATGAAATTGGCGAAGCGGTCTCAGCAAATGTGCCCAAGAGTTATCGTGCGGGCATCGAACTGCAGGGTGGTTTCTCGCTTCCCTTTGGTTTGAGTTGGGAAGGTAATCTCACCCTCTCGCGCAACCGCATCCGTGACTTCAAGGAAACGATTTACGGCTACGATGATGATTGGAACGACCTCCCAGCGGCAGTTGCTGACCACGGCGATACTCACATTGCCTTCTCGCCCGACATTATTGCGGGCTGCAACTTGAGTTATAGCTACAAGGGCTTACGCACCTCGCTCCACACCCAGTTTGTGAGCGAACAGTATATGAGTAATGCCGATGTGGCGGCACATAAGTTAGACGCTTACTGCGTGAGCAACCTCGATGTGAGTTACACGTTCTCGCCCAAGAGTCTTGCCAAAAACGCCAGCATTGGTGTGACCGTTTACAACCTCTTCAACGAGGAGTATGAGAACAACGGTTGGGCGTCTTCATCGTATCAGAACACACCCGATACGCGTGTGAACTATACGGGTTATGCTGCGCAAGCGGGCATCAACTTCTTGGCACACTTGACCTTGAAATTCTAATCAGGGAAAGGGGGATGTTATATAGTATAGATGATATAGAGGCTATAGAAACTATAGATTTATAGCATCCCCCTTACTCCTTTCCCCTTTCACCCTTTACCTTCCCCACCATGTTAGAAATCTTCGGAGCCATCCTTGGGCTCATTTACATTTACCTTGAATTTCGCGCCAGCATCCACCTTTGGATTGTCGGTGCCATTATGCCCGTGGTGTATGCCATCGTTTATTTTCAGGCAGAACTATATGCGCAGGGCGGCATCCAACTGTATTACGTTGCCGCAGCACTTTACGGATGGGGCAAGTGGCGCAAGTGGAAGCAGCGCAAGCAAGAAGGCGACCCCGATGAGATACCTATTTCGCGCCTCAACCAAATTGGTTTCCAGCGCTGCTTATACCTGGCAGCCTTTCTCTCCTTGCCCATATTCGGGGTGCTGAAATACTTCAACGAGTCTAACGTGGCCTATTTCGACGCCCTCATTGCGAGTTTCAGCATCGTTGCAATGCTGATGCTTGCCATGAAAGTGGTGGAGCAATGGATTATGTGGTTCATCGTAGATGTAGCCTGCGTGATTTTATACCTCTACCTCTCCCTGAACACCGACACACAACTCTTCGCCACCGCCGCTCTTTACGCCCTTTACAGCATCCTGGCCATCGTGGGATATTTTAAGTGGAAGCGCATTGCGGATGAGAACGAAGCGAAGGAGAAAAACGAAACCGCTTAACCCACCCGCGCCTCACACCACCCAAACGGCGAGGACAAAGGTGGTTTAGACGTGCTAAAAATGTAACAATTTTTCGCACAGCAATACTGCTGACAATCAACACATTAGACCTACCCAAAATTATTAGTAACATATTTTAAATTATCTTACTAATAATTTTTTTTAGGTTACTAATAATTTTTACTACAATAGATATATTTTTTTGCAACACGCATATCGGCGTTCATTCGCCCTAAATGTGATGCCCAAAAAGGGGATTTCAACCGCCCAAAATACGCTTATTTTAAAGTCATGAACACCCAATTTTCAAAAGTCATCATTCTTGCCAACGGCAATTACCCCACGCATCCCATTGCTTTAGGTAGACTTCACAGCGGTCTGCCCGTGGTGTGTTGCGACGGGGCAGCCAACCGGTTTGTTGCCGAGGGCGGTGTGCCCGCCGTAATCATTGGCGACGGAGATTCACTCTCGGCGTCCGTGCGTGAGGCGTTTGCGGGCGTCATTCACCACGTAGCGGAGCAAGAAACTAACGACCTGACGAAGGCAATAAACCATGCCGTACGGATGGGGGCAACAGACATTTGCATACTCGGAGCAACGGGTTTGCGCGAGTGTCACACGTTGGGCAACATCGGCCTGCTGATGCACCACTTTAAACTCGGGCGCAACGTGCGTATGTTTACCGACCATTGCGAGATTATCCCCTGCTCGGGCACGACTACGCATCCGTCTTTCCCCGGTCAGCAGGTGTCGATTATCAATGTAAACGCTCACGGGTTCGCCAGCGAGGGGCTGACGTATCCCATCTACGATTTCCAAGAGTGGTGGCAAGGCACGCTGAATGAGGCATGCGCCCCCGAAGTAACCATCCGTGCCGAGGGAGATTACTTGTTGCTGCTCGACTATGCCCAATAAAAAATGCGGCGGCGCAAGAAAACTGAAGAAAGTGCTTTACCACTTCAACGGAAAAACATAAATTTGCCCACTGATTAAGGGCAATTTTTATTCTCACAGATGCCCCATAACTTTCATTACTTCAATTATATGCGCCAACACACTTTTTACATCTTCCTCCTCACCCTGCTTCTCTCACCCCTCACCTTGGTGGGGCAAACCGACGCTTCGGTGCAGGCACTCTTCGAACGCTTCAAGGCAGCAGCAGCCTTCGACCACGAATTTCCGCGCGAAAAGGTTTTTCTACACCTTGACAACAACGCGTATTACGAGGGCGACTCTATATTTTATAAGGCGTACGTAGTGCGTGCCTCCAGTTTAAAACCCACTGATATTAGCGGGGTGCTTTACGTAGAACTGCTCAATGCCGCAGGACAGATGATGGAGCGCCAGTTAGTCAAGATTGACTCTTTGGGCGGAGGCAGCGGTTGCATAAAGTTTGAAAGTTACATGCACTCGGGATATTACGAAGTGCGTGCCTATACGCGTGCCATGCTCAACTGGGGCGAAGACGCCTACTTCTCACGCGTCATCCCTTTGTTCGAACGCACCAAGGAATCTTTTACCATCAACCCCATCGACGAGGCATGGAAAATTCCCGAAAAGGCGAAGCGCGCATTTACATTTGAGGGCGAGGGCAAGCGACGAGTGACCTTCTACCCCGAAGGTGGGCAACGCATTAAGGGATTGATGCAGCGCATCGGTTTTGTAGTGACCGACGGCAACGGAAGTCCCTGTGACGACGTCGTAGAAGTATTTTCTGCCGACGGAACGCAGTTGCTCAGTACCCGACCTCTGCATGAAGGGCGCGGATCCTTCTTATTACCGCCGGGAGTAGAAGATGCGTATGCCCTTGTTGGGGAGCAGCGTTCACCACTTCCCGATGCGCAAGCTGAAGGATACACCCTGCGTGCCGACTTAGCAGATGGGTATCTCGACCTCCGTGTGGAGCGCTCGGCTGGTATGCCCCAGGAGGTGGTAGGTTTGGGTATCTTCAGCCGCGAACGCGCTTGCTATTTCGACACCCTGCATGTGGATGAACCCTCTGAGTTTTCGCTGCCCGCAAGTGTATTGCGCGGGGGTGTAAACCGCATACAGTTGTTTAACAAAGAGGGGCACACGTTGGCAGAGCGCCTGGTATATCGCCAGATGTCAGAAAGCGACGTGCAGGTTTCTATACGCCAAAGCGCTACGTCTTATGAATCGTACGCTCCCATAGCCTTAGAACTTTACGTTACCGACGCCGCGGGCACTCCCGTAGCCGCAAACCTCTCGCTCTCTGTGCGCGACGATGCGCAGGAAGTGGTGAGCAACAAGGGGTATGGCATTGACGCTGAAATGTTACTTGCCAGCGAACTTCGTGGGTACATCCATCAACCCGACTTTTACTTTGCACCCGCTGACTCTGTGGCGTCTCGCAGCAAGCGACGTTTGGCGCTCGACCAGTTACTGATGATTCAAGGGTGGTCGGCAAACTCGTTCGACGTCATGAGTCATCACGACCGCTTTGATACTAAGGAACCCATTGAGGAGAACCTTGTGCTCAACGGCACGGTTTTTAAAGACAACAACAAGCGCGAACCGTGGGCGAACTTGGGACTTAAACTCACGATGTACTCTCCCGAAGGCACCGCTGTGGAGGGTGAGTGTAAGACGGATGCAGAGGGGAAGTTCGCCTTCCGCTCTACGATTGACTACGTGGGAGAAATGTCGGCAATGGTCTATACCGAAGACGCCGAGGGTAAACGTAAGTGGGCACGCGTGGCATTTGACCGCTGGTTTGACCCACTTCCGCGTCGCTACCACCCTACCGAGCAAACGTATCTCCCACCTGCGCCCCTCGACACGGTGACGCAGACATTCGGACGTGTGGATGTCTTTGAATGGAAAGACACCCTCGACGACTGGCGCGACACTTATTTGGACGTAGCTGAAATTAAGGCGAAACGAAAGTACCGCCCGTTGCAAGGTAACCGCTACAAGTGGAGCGGCGGAGAGGATAAAGGCAAACGCAATGCCGACAATTTTTATAATGTAGAACTCGAATTGGAGCGTTGGAGAGACTTAGGCATGGACGGAACTATGCACGCCATGACGTTCATTGCCCTACTCATTGACAGTACGGACTATTGGAGCGCCGGGATGGACCAAGCAGAAACGATGTTCCAACAAACGGAGACCGAGGAGGTAGTTAATCCCAACGAGGTGGAACCTACGGAACCCGAAGAGGAAGGCACGCTAAAATGGGACGAACTTCAACTCATCAATGGTAAGACTACGGTGTGGGTACTTAATAACGAAGCGCTGGGTGAGGATAAAGCTTTTGACTTAATGGCTGACGAAGTGCAATCCGTGGCAGTTGTGACCGACGTGTCGAAACAAAAGAAATTTATAGGTACTGCGGCTACCGAAAATCATATAGACCAAGTCATCGCCGTCTATGAGCGCCCCAACTCTTACCTTTACAAATCGAAAAAGGGTTTGACCAAGCGCAAGGTCTGGGGATTTGCAAAGCACAAAGCCTTTTACTCGCCCAACTATTATGAGATTAAATTGCCCAAGAAGCCCGATGCGCGCCGCACGCTCTATTGGAACCCGCAACTCTCCTTAGACGAACGCGGCAAGGGCACTGCCGTTTTCTTCAACAATGCTTTCGACGGCACCCGCCTGCGCATCTCTGTGCAGGGCATTACTGGAGACGGACGCTTCATTAGTTTTGAGCGCTAAGGGAAGTAACTCTTGGGACTATAGATGCTATAGTTTTTATAAATTCTATAGCATCTATACGTTCAAAAAAATCTTATTTTTCTTTGGCAGATAAATTTTAAACTGTAATTTTGTCGCCAGAAACAAGAAATCACTAACAATTTTCTACAATACAGACTTACAAATAAACATTATGTTATTCACAACGTCTTTTTACTTTAACACTTATTTTTACTTTGCTGAACAGGCAGAGCGGGACGTTGTGTGTTAAAAATTACACCCTTTAGCAATCATCACACAGTAATATAGTCCTGCTCCACCGAGCGGGACTTTTTATTTTACCCCTACCCTTATGAATTATTCCACTACCCCTGACGCCCCTCTGCGTATTGCCATTCAGGGAGCCCCTGGTTCGTTTCACCACATTGCTGCCCGCCAGCATTTTGGTGAAGACATTGAGTTGATTTGCTGCGACACATTTGAGGGAGTCTTTAACGCTATGCGCGAAGACGATAGCGTGCTGGGGTTAATAGCTATTGAGAATACCATTGCGGGAAGCCTGCTTCACAACTACGAACTCATGCGCGAGCACAAGTGCACCATCATAGGCGAACACAAACTTCGCATTGAGCACTGCATTGCTTGTCTTCCCGAAGAGGGTTGGGACGACCTGCGCGAGGTTAATTCTCACCCCGTAGCCCTGCAACAGTGTCGGCATTACTTGAGCAATCACCCCGCGCTCAAGGTTGTAGAAGCCGAAGATACTGCCGGCGTTGCGCGACGCATAGCAAGTCAGCACCTGAAGGGACACGCTGCCATCTGTCACGCCAGTGCGGCAGAACACTATGGGCTGAAGGTGCTCAGCAATCACATTGAAGACAACAAGCACAACTTCACGCGCTTCCTTGCCCTTGCCGACGAATGGCAGGCCGACCGTTACCGCGAAGTCATCCACTCCAACAAGAGCAGCATCGTATTCTCCTTGCCCCACGAAGAGGGTTCGCTCTCACAGGTGCTCTCCATCTTCAGTTTCTACAAGATTAACCTCACCAAAATTCAGTCGCTGCCCATCATCGGTAGGGAATGGCAATACCTATTTTACGTAGACGTGACCTACCCCGACTACGTGCGCTACCGCCAAAGCATCGACGCCGTACGCCCCCTCACACGCGACCTACGCATCCTCGGAGAATACCCCGAATTTCAGGTTTTATAACAACTTGATTACAAGTTAGTTAAACAACACCTAAAATCGTCAAAATTATTAGTAACCTAAAAAAAATTATTAGTAACATATTTTAAATTTTCTTACTAATAATTTTTGCAAAAAGTATTTGCGTTTATGATTACCCCCGCAACGCGCATTTCAAGCGTACAAGAATACTACTTTTCTCGCAAACTCAAAGAGGTTGCTCAGCTAAATTCCGAGGGGAAAGACATTATCAGTCTTGCCATCGGCAGCCCCGACTTGCCCCCTTCGGAAAAGACCATCGAAACCCTCTGCCGCGAGGCACAAAATCCCGCGGCACACGGTTATCAACCCACTTCGGGCATCCCCGAACTGAAGCGCGCGATGGCGGGGTACTATCAGCGCCGCTACGGAGTAACGCTCAATGCGCTGACCGAGATTCAGCCGCTCATTGGTTCGAAGGAGGGCATTCTACATACCACTCTCGCCTTCGTCAATCCCGGCGAAAAAGTGCTCGTTCCCAACCCCGGTTATCCCACCTACACAGCGCTCTCACGCCTACTGGGTTGCGAAGTGGTCTATTACGACCTGACGGAAGAACGTGGGTGGCAGCCCGATTTTGAAGCGCTTGAAGCGATGGACCTAAGCGGTGTGAAACTCATGTGGGTCAATTATCCACACATGCCTACGGGTGCCGTAGCGCGACAAGAGACCTACGAAAATCTCGTTGCCTTTGGCCGTCGCCACAAGATACTCATTGTCAACGACAACCCTTACAGCACAATTCTCAACCGCACCCCGCGTAGCATTCTTCAAGTTCCAGGCGCAATGGATTGCTGTATCGAATTTAATTCCATGTCGAAAAGTCACAACATGCCCGGTTGGCGCGTAGGAATGTTGGTAGGCAAAGCCGAATACATCCAATATATTTTGCGGGTGAAGAGCAATATTGACTCGGGCACCTTTCGCGCCCTGCAATTAGCGGCAGCGGCGGCGTACGAGAATGATGATGCGTGGCACGAGGAGTACAATTATAATATATATGTCCCTCGCCGTCGTGCCGCCGAGGCGATACTCGACACCTTAGGTTGCACCTACGACCCCTCACAAGTAGGCATGTTCCTCTGGGGGCGCATCCCCGACGAAATACCTACCGCCGAAACGCTCACCGAACGCCTTCTTCACGAGGCACGCGTATTTATTGCGCCCGGATTTATCTTCGGTTCCAACGGAAATCGCTATATTCGCATATCGCTTTGTGCGAAAGAAGAAAAAATCCAAGAAGCACTGCACAGAATTAGGGCATTAAAGTGGTAAAATTGCTTCAACCTTAAAGACTTTAATGACCTTAATAACCTTAAAGACTCTAAAGTCCTTAAAGACCTTATACCCTCCCAACCTTATAACCTCAAAAAAAATATGGAACTCAATATTCTCCCCCTCAATCTCCCTGGCATTGAAGCCAAACGCCCATTGATTATCTCTGGTCCCTGCTCTGCTGAAACCGAAGAGCAAGTGATGCTCACCGCTTCGCAACTTGCGGCGCAAGGCATCAAGATTTTTCGCGCCGGCATTTGGAAACCGCGCACCAAACCCGGAGGTTTTGAAGGCATTGGCGAACCTGGGCTGAAATGGCTCCAGCGTGTGCAGAAAGAACTCGGAATGCTTGTCGCAACAGAGGTGGCTACGGAAGCGCATGTCAAGGCTGCGCTCGCGCATGGTATAGACATTCTCTGGATTGGCGCACGCACGGTGGCGAATCCCTTTGCCGTGCAAGAAATTGCAGATGCTTTGCGGGGGCATGATGTACCTGTGATTGTGAAAAACCCCGTCAATCCGGATTTAGAACTTTGGATTGGCGGACTTCAAAGAATTAACGGTGCGGGCATCAAGCGCCTGGCGGTAATTCACCGAGGTTTTTCGTCGTGCGACAAAAAGATTTACCGCAACCTCCCTATGTGGCACATCCCCATCGAACTTCGGCGCCGCATTCCCAATATTCCCATCCTCTGCGACCCTTCTCACATCGGCGGACGTAGAGAACTCATCGCGCCACTCTGTCAGCAGGCGATGGACCTCGGATATGATGGCCTCATTGTCGAAACACATTGCAACCCCGACTGTGCTTGGAGCGACGCTGCCCAGCAGGTGACGCCCGACGTGTTTGACTTTATCGTCAATAAGTTAGTTGTGCGCGAAATGGGGGTAACTACGGAAAACTTGGTGGAACTTCGTCGCCAGATTGATGAATGTGACCACGCGCTTATCGAACTCTTGGCGAAGCGCATGCGGGTGAGTCGCGAAATTGGTCAATATAAAAAGGAGCACGGTATGACCGTTGTGCAGACCAACCGCTATGCCGAAATCTTGGATAAGCGTGGCGCGCAGGGCAGTCTTTGCGGGATGGACAGCAGCTTTATGAAGTGCATCTTCGAGGCGATTCATGAAGAGAGTGTGCGCCAGCAGGTGGAGGAAATCAATAAGTAATTTTTAGAATACAGACCAAGTTCAAGACTCCGGAGGCGCTCTCCCCCTGTTTATAGGGGGAGGGAACCGCGAAGCGGTGAGGGGGTGCAAAACAATGCGTAAGATATAGCGTATTTGAGATGTGCCCGTCATGAAAAGCACCCCCTCACCACCTATGGTGGTCCCCTCCCCCTATAA
>JAGBYW010000167.1 GCA_017628555.1 Bacteroidaceae bacterium
ATCTTTGATGTGATTATCAATCCCTCTGACTATGAGATGTATATTGAGGAGGGTAAGTGGTCGCACGAAGAAGTTACAGCTTTGCAGACCAACTACCGCACTCAGTTGTTAGAAAAGGCCAAAGATGCTGGAATTCTCAACAAGGCTATGGAGTCTGGAAAAAAGCGCCTCGAGAGTTTATTTCAAACATTCGGTTTCTCGGTTGTGGAGTTGAAGATGGATTAAATTAAATCAATTATGAATAAAGTTAACGAACCTCTTACATTTACACAAGAGGAAATTGAATCTGCTGAGCGTCATTTGAAAGCAGAAATCACGAAGTTGGAACGTGCCATTGAACGCAAGAAAAAAGAGATTGAAGATTTGCAACCTAAGGGTTTTATGGGGGCGTTAAAAAGCAATAAGACCAAGATAAAAGAGGCTGAGGAAGAATTAGCTGAACTTGAGGATCAACTTATTGACCTTCAGGCGATGACAGGCGCAGATTACTTGCGTGACAAGGTGAAGGACAAGAAAGGTTTCTTTAGCGGTCTTGATAAGAATATGCTTAAGAAAATAGGTAAGGCGGCTGAAGTTGCTGGTTCTATTATCCCTGGTACTGGAGCAACTGTGTTGGGAAAGGCTACAGGCGCTCTGTTTAAGGGTTTAGCTAAAAAATAACATTTATCAATGATATAGTAGTTGCGTACTTTAGACGCAAAAAGTATCTCTGTCAACTTCTATACATTGCAAAACTATTCCCTTGGGACTTAACTCTTACATGTATTAATACAGATATATAATGTTCGGATTTATTGGTGGAAATATTCGATATTTCCTAACAATGCTTATTATACTGGTCTGCTGCGTACTGTTTGAAGGAGCATTGGGTGGTAAATTTTTAGCGCTTGGTTTAGTTAGTTGTGCTTGTGGGACACCCCTTATTAAGCACACGAAATCGGGGACTAAAGACAAACGTTGCAAGGCTCAACCCTTTATTTGGTGGCAGATACTTGTAGGGGTCGTTCTAATTGCTATTGGAGGCTTATTATTACAGATTAAACCATAAATAATAATGAAGATACCAGGACTTTCATTCTCACTAAAGCGTGCTATAGGTATTACTGCAGCCAAACAAAAGATTGCAAAGAAAACGGGCATACCTCTTACCAAGCAAGGTTTAGAACGTAAGATTGGAGGAGCTGTGCTAAAAGCAATTTTAGGTAAAAAGAAATAAAAATGAAAAAGTGGACTTTCATATTCTCCACCTTGACAATTCTTAGCGGGTGTACGGGGGAAAGTAAAAAGGCTTTGTTAGGTGAGTATAACGAGGTCTTGAATCGTGTGCAGGAATTAGAAAAGGTAGTAGAAACTGAAGATTGGGAAGCTTTATCTGCTGATAAATTGAAGGACATTCATGCTCTTTCCCAAGATTTGTATTATGATTACAATCCTATGGACTTAAGTCCTGAACAGGTGAGTGCTTGTGAGGCGTTGAAGGGGCGTGTGAAAAACTTACGAGAGCAGATTGTCTGCAGATGTAGCGAGACGGTCAATGGTAGGGAAATTACGGCTATTAATTTTTCGGATCAACTTATTGAGGACAAGCAAACTTATCCAGTGTTTGTAAAAAAAGGTGAGGCGCTTCATGTTGTTGCTAGCTCACAACTACCATTCACGCTTAAAATAAGCAATGTAAGTAGTCGTACTACTCTAAAAACTTTTCCTTCGAAAACGTCTGTTGAATACAGTATGGAAGTGAAGAATACCGCTATCTATATTGTAGAGGTTATACCTACCAAGGCGCAGTATCTGGATTTAGGGATAAAGTACCAAATTACAGATATGTCTCGTTTGGAGGAACCAACGGAAATTGGGCAGGAACAGGTAGAATGTGCAAAAAGCGAATTTGGAGCCCAAGGAGTGCCAGGTCTTACAATGAGCAAATGTTTCGAAGAACCTCGAAAGTTTACCTTGCGAGGTCAATTGAAGGCTGCATTCTCGGGGAACGCCAAAGGACTGATAGCTGTGCAAGTTCCAACCGGCGCTACGGACATACTTTACTCATTACGAATTGATACAAGTGAGCGTAATAGAGCAGAGGACGGGCAGTTTCATGACAATCTTACTCGCAGTTACAAACGAATTAAGTTCTTAGGGTTACCTCTATATGAAAAGCATTCGAGCAACGGACTTCTCAATACGTTGTTAGACGACAACCGACCGATTCGTGAGGAAGATGCCTATTGCAACATGTATGTTTTTCGCAATCAGACTCAAGCTAAACTATTCCAAGATGGCACTAAACCCGCGTCAAAACTCAATTATGATGTGGATTATTCCACTATCGGTACCCAGTCCTGCAATGGAAGAATTCCCACTAAAGGCGCCAGAACTATTTATTTAGGATTTGAGAATGAGCGCATGAGATATACGAATTATATATGGGTTGAGGTTGAAGCGGTTGTACCCCAAACTATATATTATCGAACAAAATACAGTGTAGATTAAATGCTTAAAGTTCTAGTCACAGGATTTGAACCTTTTGGGACATATATTGAAAATTCATCTTGGGCAACCGCACAACAAGTGGTTGCCCAAGGTGTTATAGGGGTTGAGTTCTTCTTAAAAATCATGCCTGTGAGTTTTCAGCGTGTGGTTGCAGAGTTGAGAACGGCAGTTGATGAGGTGAAGCCCGACCTCATTCTGATGTTAGGACAAGCTGCGTTGAGTAATAAAATCAGGTTGGAGCGCATTGCAATTAACTTAATGGATTCAAAGAAGGGTGATAATGACGGATGGGTACCTGATGAAGAACCTATATATCCAGATGAGAGTGCGGCACTATTTACAAATGTGCCCATAAAGAAACTCCGTGCGGCAATAGAAGAGCAAGGAATACCTGTGGAGGTTTCAAATTCTTGTGGATTGTATGTGTGCAATCGCTTGTATTATGAGGCGCTTCGTCTATGCAATTTAACTACGCCAATGAAAGCTCTTTTTGTACACGTGCCATTATATAAGGGGCAAACGGGAGATGCGAAAAATGTGGGGATGGAACTACAGGAGATGGTAAGGGCGGTGCAGCAAGTAATCGCGTTTGAAGTTAGAAATCTCCCCTTAAGATTTGGAATCCAGAGTTCAAAAAATACATTGTGATACAACAATATAAGATTTAAGATAACAGAGTATGGAATTACTAAAAGCACTATACAACATTAACTGTAAGTCTGGACGTGAGGGGGAAATAAAAGCGTTCTTCCTTCAACAAGTGGCTGACTTGCATTTGAAGATTGAAGAGGACGAATTTGGCAATCTCTTTCTTACAAAGGGAGTGGCGCGAAAGTATCCCTGCGTAACCGCTCATTTGGACGAAGTACATGAAACGTCTCCTTTTAGAATAGTAGAAGAAGCAAGTGGTATATTCGGGGAAGATGAGTTAGGAAATATGACTGGGATAGGAGCAGACGATAAGAATGGGCTGTGGATTATTATCAAACTTATGCATGATGTGCCCGTTTTGAAAGTGGCGCTGTTTGTTGAAGAAGAAAAAAAGGGGGATTTGGCGGGGTGTCGGGGTTCTAAAGCCTGCTCGCTTAAGCAATTTGAAAATGTACTTTATGTATTGGCAGTTGATAGAAAGGGATGCTCGGAAGTTGTCATCAATGGCAAAGGTTATGTTAAACTGTGTGACGCAAGTTTTCCGCCCGCTCATTTATTACAACAGTATGAATATGAGTGTGTAGATGGAGGTAAGACGGATGTTGTAGAACTAAAGATGCGTGGGTTGAGCGTGCCTTGCTGTAACATTAGTTGTGGATATTACAATGCCCACAAATCAGATGAATATACCAATATCCTACATCTTAGAAAGGCCTATGCTTTTGTTCGTGCATGGGTAGAATATACCTTAGAAACAGAAAAACTCGGTTAAACCTATAGTTACTTATGAGTAAGATTGCTGAATTTAAGAAGAAACTTGCCCGTGTCTTTGATAATGATTTAGGCACAGAACAGTGGGGCAATATTTTAGACTACGTCATCATTGGATTGATTATTTTGAGCACACTTGCTGTGTTCGTCTCTACATTTAATGTGTCGCCAACTTGTGAAGTGGTGTTGCATATTGTAGATATAGTAACAGTCATTGCCTTTACAATAGAGGTGACGTTACGTATTTGGACTGCAGACGAGTTAGATGCAAGATTTAAAGGTTTCTGGGGAAGGGTAAAGTATTGCTGTACCTTCTATGGATTGATAGATGTGGTTTCTACTTACTCCTTCTATGTGGCCTTGTTCTTCCCCCTTCCTTATGCCGTGTTGAAGTCGTTGCGCGTGTTGCGCTTGTTGCGTGTGTTCCGCTACATGCGTTCATTTAAGTTGTTGCAACAAGCAGTTCTTTCAAAGTCGAAGGAAATGTTTATCTCTTTGCAATTCCTTGTGGTAGTGACTTTGATGCTCTCCTTTGTGTTGTTCTTTTATGAGCATGCGGCACAGCCAGAAGTTTATGACAATGGGATGAAATCTGTAGTCTGGGCATTCGCGCAATATATAGGAGACCCTGGAGGTTTTGCAGATACACCACCAATAACGGGGGTGGGTAGAATTATTGCTTGCATTATTGGAATATTAGGAATTGCATTATTCGCAGTTCCTGCTGGTTTGATTGGCGCAGGTTTCTCTGAAGCAATGGAAGCAGAACTTCATAAGGAAATTGTAGATAAAAATATTGAGAAACTGAAAAACGCCTTTGAACGTAAGTTGGATCGTCCTACAGGTTTCCAGATTGTACCCCAACATATATCGATTTGTGATATGCAAGCCCGCTTGGGGATGAAGGTGGATGACATATTTGATGCGGTAGAAAGTTCTGGTGTATTCCGTCTTATTAATCTTGCCGTCACTCAAACGATTGAGGAACATCCGCAAGATAAATTAGCAGTGGAACATTTCTTGAAGAATCGCTCCTATGGATGTTGCATAGATAGAGGTTCGAAGATTACTATTGTGTCTCCGACAAGTTTTATTGACGCTGCGATGGGTAATTTTTCCTATTATCTCGCATTGATAGGGGGATTTAATTATATCAGTAGAGAGTGTGGTGAGATGCGCCCCTATAAATCTTATTACATTTTCTCAGACCGCTCTACTCATGAAGAGAATTTGGAAGAGTATATGATCGACCTTGAGCAATTAACAACCAAGGAGGGGGCTTGGACGTGCACAATTTTGGCGGCAAGTGGTGCTTTAGAACCAGCATATCCCACCCATTTCCATTTCTCTGCAGGTGGTGCAAAGGGTGTTGAAACTTTCGATGAGGGAGGACTCGTGGTAAAGGATATCGATGCGTACCGTGAATTCTATCAAGAGATTAAAGTAAAACTTTTAGAAGAGTTCGGACTTGATTCCGACCATCAGCGCTATCATTCTACGACTTCTCCTAATCTGTTTGCCCGCAAATATAAAGAAGGTCGTGGCGCTCAAAATAATATTATCTGCCGCATTGCATGGAGTGCTTGCCTATGGGATATG
>JAGBYW010000168.1 GCA_017628555.1 Bacteroidaceae bacterium
GGTAAATTATGCTTCTTCGAAGCAGTGTTAATATTTTCCTTTACATGGGGTTAAAATGTGATAAATTATTCTTAACTTTGCTCCGAAGAAAACTATTTTTAACCTTATAAACATATTAGTTTCAAAATGGAAAAAAGCGCATTGCAAATTGCTCGTGCTGCTTATCAGCCCAAGCTTCCCGCAGGTTTGCGTGGTAACGTTGCAGTAAAGGAAGGTGAACCCACACAGAGTGTTGGTAATCAGGAAGAGATTAAGGCTCTTTTCCCCAATACTTACGGTATGCCCTTGGTAGAGTTTGTTCCTACAGATGAAGCAAAGGAATATGCTCCTATCAACATCGGTATCATCCTTTCTGGTGGTCAGGCTCCTGGTGGTCACAATGTTATCTGTGGTCTTTACGACGGTTTGAAGAAGCAGAATCCTGCAAGCAAGCTTTATGGCTTCTTGATGGGTCCTGGCGGTCTCGTAGATCACAAGTATATTGAAATGACTGATGAACTCATCGACGAATACCGCAACACTGGTGGTTTCGACATGATCGGTTCTGGTCGTACAAAGCTCGAAGAAGTTGAACAGTTCGAAAAGGGTATGGAAATCATCCGCGAACTCGGTATCAACGCTATCGTAATTATCGGTGGTGACGACTCTAACACTAACGCTTGTGTGCTCGCTGAATACTATGCAGCAAAGAACTATGGCGTGCAGGTTATCGGTTGCCCCAAGACTATCGATGGTGACTTGAAGAACGACCAGATTGAAACTTCATTCGGTTTCGATACAGCTTGTAAGACTTAGGCTGAAGTAATTGGTAACATCCAGCGTGATGCTAACTCTGCTCGTAAGTACTGGCACTTCATCAAGTTGATGGGGCGCTCTGCAAGCCATATCGCTCTTGAATGTGCACTTCAGTGTCAGCCCAACGTATGTATCATCAGCGAAGAAGTGGAAGAAAAGAATCAGACACTCGACGACGTTGTAACATACATCGCTAACGCTGTAGCAAAGCGTGCTGAAGCTGGTAATAACTTCGGTACTGTACTCATCCCCGAAGGTCTTATCGAATTCATCCCCGCATTCAAGGCGCTCATCGCTGAACTCAACGACCTCCTTGCTACTGAAGAAGCAAAGACAGTAGGTGTTGCTGGTCTCCGTGCTTTCGTTCTCGAAAAACTTTCTGCAACAAACGCAGCGCTCTACGAAAGCCTTCCCGAAGGTGTAGCAAAGCAGCTCACACTCGACCGTGACCCCCACGGTAACGTACAGGTGTCACTCATCGAAACAGAAAAACTCCTCTCTGAAATGGTAGCCGCAAAGCTCGCTGCTTGGAAGAAGGAAGGTAAGTTCAATGGTAAGTTTGCTGCTCAGCACCACTTCTTCGGTTACGAAGGACGTTGCGCGGCTCCCTCTAACTATGACGCTGACTACTGCTATGCTCTCGGTACTTCTGCTGCTCAGCTCGTAGCAAATGGTAAGACTGGTTACATGGCTATCGTGAAGAACACAACAACTCCCGCTTCTGAATGGGTAGCAGGTGGTGTGCCCATCACAATGATGATGAACATGGAACGCCGTCATGGTGCTATGAAGCCCGTAATCCGTAAGGCGCTCGTTCGTCTTGATGGTGCTCCCTTCAAGGAATTTGCAGCTCACCGTGAAGAATGGGCTGAAAAGACAGCATTCGTTTATCCTGGTCCTATCCAGTACTTCGGTCCCACTGAAGTTTGCGACCAGTGCACAATGACTTTGAAGCTCGAACAGGCAAAGTAATTCCTGATCGCTTCTAACTAATTGAGAATTGGGTGTTGAGACTCAGTATATGACTAATCAATGCCCGATTCTCTTTTTATATAATAATAAATTGGAGATGTGGGGTGTCATAAACTTGCATTATTCGTAGCAAGTCGCTTATGGTTTGATAAAATATATGGCAGAAAAAAAGGGTAAGAAACAAAAGAAAAAAAGCAATGCCAAGAAGGGGAATTTCCCTGTTGTCATCATCTTGGTTGTTTTAGGTGTTGCGCTTGCCATTGGACTCTATAGTTATGTGTTCCAAAGGTATGTGCTCTCTCCTTATAGTCGCTTCCGTGCTTCGCATAGTGAAGTGCGTTATCCTGATGGTTATTCTGTGAGAGGCATCGATATAAGTCGTTATCAGGGTGCCATTGATTGGCAGAAAGTAAAAGATGCTATGGTGGGGGGGAGTACGATTCAGTTCGTGTTTATTAAGGCAACAGAGGGGGTAACGATTTTCGATCCTCACTTTAATGACAATTTTTATAAAGTGCGCGAGCATGGATTGCTTAGAGGTGCCTATCATTTCTTTACCCCTTCTGAAAATGGAGAAAAGCAAGCAGCACACTTCCTGCGTCAAGTACATTTAGAAGAAGGCGACCTTCCTCCAGTATTGGATGTAGAAGAAATAGGTCGCTTGTCGGGTAAACAATTACGGAAGGAAGTCCTTGATTGGCTCAAAATTGTAGAAGCACATTATGGAGTAAAACCAATCATCTATTCAGGTTACTCCTTCAAGAAAAGTTATCTTAATACTCCAGAATTTAATGATTATCCTTTCTGGATTGCCCATTACTATCGTGAAAAACTCACATATTCAGGTAATTGGATGTTTTGGCAACATACCGACCTTGGAGACGTGGAAGGTATAAACGGTGATGTTGACCTCAATATATTTAATGGCACTATTGAAGACCTTAACGCCATCACCATTGACAACATTAAGGAATACAACTAAAATGTTGCTTCATACGAACTGGGATATGGTTTGAAATGCCCAAAAAAACTTCCCAACTTATTTGGTTAGTTCCGGAAAAGTTGCTAATTTTGCACTCGGTTAAATAAAGCACTCATGGGTAAGTGCTGTACGGCCAGCTCCCTTCGAATCCTCCAGGGCTTGATCGCAGCAAAGGTAGTTGGTTGTAGCGGCGCGATGCAGTGAGCTTACCCGCCCGCCTCTTTAGCTCAGTTGGCCAGAGCACGTGATTTGTAATCTCGGGGTCGTTGGTTCGAATCCGACAAGAGGCTCAAAGAAAGAGACTATCTCGTAATAAAATTTACAGATAGTCTCTTTTATTTGTTGTTATAAATTTCCTACTTCCAGAATCCTCAAAGAATCAATGTATAGACGCAAACTGACCAAAATAAAGTGTATTCCTTATTTTGGTCAGTTTTGCTCAAATAGAATGTACGTCAATAAAAGTCTGAAATGTATCAAACAATTCTAGTGCATAATCACATGACAACCCCTCTGCCTTTTCTGCCGTCCATCTTGATGGTTAGTGGTTGCGGTAGTTTTACGTGGCGCACGTAGGCGGTTTCGTGTTCCGCAGGAAGGGCATTGAGTTGTGCTTCATTAAAGTATCCGTCGCCACGGAAGGGATTGATGGTGAAATATCCCACGCCAAAGGAGGTGAGGTTTTGGAAGAAATGAGTGCCCTGACTGGGGTCAATGCGGTAGTTTTCCAATCCACATTCTACGATGACGCGTGCGCCACTGATGTGGGGCCATTTTACGGGGAGTCCTAACCAGGGGTCGGAACTGCCCCAACGACCGGGTCCTACAAGCACATAACCGCGCTCTTGTGATGTGAGTTCGGTATTGATGCGCTCAATGTCGTAGGCGGCTTGTTGATTATTGGCAGCGTTAAATCCTTCCGATTTTACGTATACCACGTCTGTCACATCGGTAATAATTCCGTTTCCCAGACAATTATGGGTAGTGATGAGCGTGTCGGTTTCAGGGATAAGGCTAAGGTCTTCCTCTACCACCTCCTTGCTGTCAACGATGGGGCGTATTTGCAGGAGGTAAAATTCTGCGCGTTTGTTACCGTTTGGGGTAGACTTGA
>JAGBYW010000169.1 GCA_017628555.1 Bacteroidaceae bacterium
ATGCCTTCACACACGGATGGCGCCCCCTGTGTTTCGGTGAATTTTGGTGGGGAGCATCGCCCCGAAATGAGGTGCGCACACAGGGGCAGTTCTATCCCTCGTGTCTGAGTAAGTGTAAACCGATTCTTGCGCACATGCTCGACGGACTTGACCTCGACCCGAACCCCATTGAAGCCTTGCAGCGCTCCGTTGAAGACCAACTTACGGTTATCTTTGAGGACAACCACCTCGTAGCGGTCAACAAACCTTCGGGCATGCTCAGTGTGCCGGGACTAACGGGCGTTCCCTCCGCCTTTGAACTCCTGCAAGCGTCGCGCCCTGACCTGATGGTGGTGCACCGATTAGACATGGCAACGTCGGGTGTACTTGTTTTTGCAAAAACTAAGGAGGCGCACTACGAACTGCAACGCCAATTTGCCGAGCGCGAAGCAAAAAAGCGCTACATTGCTGATGTGGTGGGCGCGGTGTCTCAGGAAAGCGGACTCATCTCCCTACCCCTGCGCCTCGACCCGCTCAACCGTCCGCGACAAGTGGTGGATCACGAGCACGGCAAACCTGCCGTGACGCATTTCAAGGTGATTTCCGTCACCGAAACCCCTGAAGGTACTATTACCCGCCTTGCCCTTTCGCCCCAAACGGGTCGCACCCACCAACTGCGCCTGCATTGTGCCCACGCCGAGGGACTCGACGCCCCTATCATCGGTGATGAACTCTACGGCACCAAGGCAGACCGCCTTCACCTCCACGCCGAACTCCTCGTGCTCCGACATCCCGCCACGCGCCGCAGTTTGCGACTGACCGCAGAGGCGCAAGGGATGTAGCAAATTGCAGACAAGCTACGAACAAAAGTCCGCAGAGTCAAACGACCTTAAAGACCCTAAAGACCCTAAAGACTTTAGAGACCTTATAACCTTAAAACCATGAACAAAACTTTTATGCGTCAAGCCATCCAGTTGGCTATTGACAACATTAAGAACGGCGGCGGTCCCTTTGGCGCTGTCATCGTAAAAGACGGTACAGTCATCGCTACGGGCGTCAACCGCGTGACGGCGAACAACGACCCTACGGCACACGCTGAGGTTTGCGCCATTCGCCAAGCCTGTGAAAAGTTAGGTTCCTTCTCACTTGAGGGCTGCGATATCTACTCCTCTTGTGAACCCTGCCCCATGTGCTTGGGCGCGATTTACTGGGCGCACCTTGACCACCTCTATTACGGCGCGAACAAACACGACGCCGCGGCGGCAGGGTTTGACGACCAATTTATTTACGAAGAATTGGAACTTCCCAGCGGGAACCGCCGACTCAAGACGGCCTCGCTTTTGGAAGAAGAAGCAAAGGCGCCCTTCACCCTTTGGGCGCACCACGAACAGCGCGTGGAATATTGACCCCGAAACGCAGTTTCCGTTTTTGAAAACCGCACCTTTTTTTGCGTCAATCCGAAGCGCAAAAAACTGTATCTATTCTCGTAAAAATTATTAGTAACCTAAAAAAAATTATTAGTAACATAATTTAAAATAGGTTACTAATAATTTGGGGGTAGTCTAACCCGCTGATTATCAAGTTTAATGCGCGGCGAAAAATTGTTACATTTTTCACCCACACATCCCTACCACAAACAAAAAAGAAGTCCATGCGCTCCTCGCGGAGTGTATGGACTTTCTTGATGGTATGTAAAGTTTTTGTGTTGGTTTAAAGTGAGAGCAACAAAAGTTTAGCTCTCTCTTTAGACACTGCAAAATTACGGTTTTTATTATTCTCCCACACAAATTTTTAGCATTTATTTTTGCTTTAACCCCATGAAATGTAGCATTTTAGCAATTTTTTAACATGGGGTATTACTATTTGCAAACTGGAGAATACAAATAAAATATTACTGATGGAAGCGCGCGCCTACGACATTCCAATCTACCACGTTCCAAAGCGACGTAAGATGATCGGCACGGCGGTTGGCATAGTCCAAATAATAGGCATGTTCCCACACGTCAAATCCGAGGAGCGGCACCATACCGTGCTTCACGGGGTTGCTACCGTTGGGCTCTTGGAGGATATGAAGCGCGCCCTCTTCATCTTGTGCGAGCCACACCCAGCCTGAACCGAAGAGCGCCAGGCCTTGGGTTTCAAATGCCTTTTGGAACGCCTCGAAGCTGCCCCACTCTTTCTGTATCGCCATGCCAAGTGCTCCCTTTGGGCGACCGCCACCATTAGGCGAGAATTGCAGGAAGTAGAGGTTGTGGTTGAGCACCTGACCCGCGTTGTTGAAGAGCGCACCCTCGGCCTCGGCTACAATTTGCGTGAGATGCTGATGGGCATGTGGCGTGCCTACAATGGCTTTGTTAAGATTGTTCACATAAGTCAAAAGATGTTTACCATGGTGGTACTCAACCGTCTCGCGCGAGATGTAAGGTTCGAGAGCGTCGGTGGCATACGGGAGGGTAAGGTGTTTAAAACCGCCCTCGGGGGTGGTGATGCTGCCACAAGAAAGGGCAAGCAAGAAGGGGAAAATAAGGGGTGACATAAGGGGTTAAGTTGTTTAGTTTAAGGTTAGTGATTTTGAGATTTTTACGCGCAGACGGGTTCATCACAAGTGATAAAGTGTATGAGTTTGTCAACGGAATAACGCCCAGGTCCCGCGAGGAGCATCATGAGAAACACGACAAGGTAGATGAGCGCCAATTCGCCATTCACAACGCTGCCGCCATGAGCCATGAAAAACGCTACACCCATGGCGAAAATCATAGGCAGAAGCGTCAGGCGAAACAGGAATCCTGCGATGAAGCCCATGGCGCAGAAAAATTCGGCAAAGATTACGAGCACGAGGCTCAGTTCGGCACCAATGCCGATGGGGTCGGGAAAGGTGAGCGAGAGGGTCTCAAAGTTTACCAATTTAGAATACCCGTGTGTGATGAAGAGCACTCCAAAGAGGATGCGCATCCCCAATAGAAATCGCGAGAAAGTAGCACCGTGATAGTGCTGTGGGAAGAGCAAGTTTTTCATAGTATTCAGTTTTTAAGGTAGTTAGTTTTGTGGGGTTCAGAAACAGACATTCAGAAGTCGCTTAGCGCACTCCATACTGCGCACTGCTTCCTAATTGTTCCTCAATGCGGAGGAGTTGGTTGTACTTGGCTAAGCGTTCGGAGCGACTGAGCGACCCAGTCTTTATCTGCCCGCTTCCCGTAGCCACGGCAAGGTCGGCGATGAAGGCGTCCTCTGTCTCGCCCGAGCGGTGGGAAATAATTGCGGCATACCCGGCACTGCGCGCCATCGACACGGCGTCAAGCGTTTCGGAGAGCGTACCAATCTGGTTGGGTTTAATGAGAATGGCGTTGGCACACCCCTCTTGAATGCCACGACGCAGGAAGTGCGTGTTGGTCACAAAGAGGTCGTCGCCCACGAGTTGGCAGCGGTGGCCCAAGCGATGGGTAAGATACTTCCAACCCTCCCAGTCGTGCTCCGCCATTCCGTCTTCGATGGAATCTATCGGGAAGCGATTGATGAGCTGTTCCAAATAATCGACCTGCTCCTTGGGAGTCAGGCGCGCACCCTGCTCGCCCTCGAAAATCGTATAGTCGTACATACCATTTTTATAAAATTCCGACGCCGCACAGTCCATTGCAATCGTCACATCCGCGCCGGGCTGATACCCCGCCCGCTTGATGGCTTCTACGATACAGGAAAGGGCGTCTTCCGTTCCGCGCAGGTCGGGCGCAAAACCGCCTTCGTCGCCCACGGCGGTGCTGAGCGAGCGGCGCTGAAGCACTTTCTTCAACGCATGAAACACTTCTGCCCCCATACGTAAGCCCTCGCGGAAATGCGCAGCGCCAACGGGGCGAATCATAAACTCCTGAAAGGCAATGGGAGCATCAGAGTGGGCACCGCCATTGATGATATTCATCATCGGAACGGGCATTGTGTGGGCGTGTACTCCCCCGAGGTAGCGGTAAAGGGGTTCGCAACGCGCAAGGGCTGCCGCACGCGCCACGGCAAGTGATACGCCGAGCATGGCATTCGCACCCAAGCGCTTCTTCGTCGTTGTGCCGTCAAGCGAAATAAGGCGCTCGTCAATGGCGCGCTGTTCAAATACACTGGTGCCCTGAAGTTCTGAGGCGATAACGGTATTTACATGTTGCACGGCGCGCGTTACCCCGCGACCACAGTAGCGTTGCGCATCGCCATCGCGCAATTCGAGGGCTTCATTCTCACCCGTAGAAGCGCCCGAGGGCACGGAGGCACGACCGAGTGTGCCGTCGGTGAGCGTAACGTCCACCTCTACGGTAGGGTATCCGCGCGAGTCAAGTATTTCGCGTGCATGTATCGTTTTAATCTGCATAGTCTGTAAAGTTTAGGCAATTCCGACAGTGGAATTACGGTGCAA
The DNA here is from genome assembly GCA_017628555.1 of Bacteroidaceae bacterium. GTDB lineage: Bacteria > Bacteroidota > Bacteroidia > Bacteroidales > Bacteroidaceae > Alloprevotella. The sequence goes on from JAGBYW010000169.1 coordinate 4,373, forward strand.
AATTAAAACGTCTTTTTGACTTTCACCACAAAAATCCCTATAAGAAATATTAATAGAATTATAAGAAAAATCAATAAGTGTTACGCGAAGTTAATGCTCGGATTTTCCGATGAGGAAGTGACTACTTCAAGCGCTTCTCATTGACTTCTGAAACCCTATAATTGAGGGCGCAAAAACTAAACCTATTCTCGTAAAAATTATTAGTAACATAAAAAAAATTATTAGTAACATATTTTAAAATACATTACTAAT
>JAGBYW010000170.1 GCA_017628555.1 Bacteroidaceae bacterium
AGTAAGATAATTTAAAATATGTTACTAATAATTTTAACAAAAATAGATGTCTGATTTTCAGGTAGTTATAAAGACAGTTTTCTGACCTGATTTTTTACCTTTTGCACGCTCCCCACAGAGCGCTTTTCACACCTTTTAAACCTCACAACTTACAACCTCACACCCTCATCATGTTCCTACATCACCTCAAAACTTCCTGGCGCAACCTGCTGAAATATAAAGTGCAGAACGCCATTTCCATTCTCTGCTTAGCGGCAGGGGTGGTGTGCTTTGCCATAACGGTGTACTTCATGTACGGCTTCGGGCGCTCCGTTTATTACAATCAGATAAAACAGGACCTCGCTTCGTTCAGTGTATTAGCAACTCCTTATGAAGAAACGCAGCGACTCCGGAAGACAGGTTCCTTCCCGCCGAATGCACAACTGGACAATGATTTCTTCAATCGCTTGCTCAACCTAAAACTTCCTGCAATGGACGGACTACATGGTTATGTACCCATTACGGGATTGGACCAGACTTTCTACGACAACACTGAGCAGCCCAAGACCTGCGGTTGCTATTACACACATTCCTCTCCGCGCTACTGGATGTACTACGGGTATCGCTCTGCCATAACGGGCGAACCGCTCACTGAGTTGGAGGAGAACGACTGCCTCATCACCGACGACCTAAGTGCCCAACTCTTTGGAGAAGATACCGACCCCCGCGGTTTTGAATTTGCAATGGGGGATGGCACTGGGAAACGCCCCATCCGCGACGTGATAAAGGTGACCGACCGCTTAGAAGCCCATGCCACAAATGCCGTAGTGATTATCCGCAACGACCCCGAAACTGCCGTAGAAAACAGAAACGGGTTTACCGCAGAATTAGCCGAGGGATACACCGCCGAGGACTTGCGCGAACAACTACAAAGCGCCTTTCCCGAATACACCTTCCTGTTCCACATCACGGCTCTTGACAACGATGAACTCTTCCTCATCATTCTCATTATCGGGGTGGTGCTTTCGTTAGGCGCCAGCGTGCTTATCATTGGGGTGATGGGATTCCTGAAAATGGAATTGCAACTCTTCTCCCTCCGTTCGCGCGAAATGGCACTGCGCCGCGCGATGGGCGCTCGCACGCGCCACCTCTTCATGCTCCTTGCCTGGGAAGTCGTTATCGTCTTTGCGCTGACCATGCTTGCAACCGTGGCACTGACCTACTCTCTTGCAGATTACGCACTCCCCATCCTACAGCGCTTTCATAAGCAACTGAATTTCGATGTGGACTTCGTCCTGAACCTTGAACTGTGGATAACGCTTTCCACTCTCTTGCTCGCCCTCATTGCAGCCTTTGCCACCGTTTACCGCCAGTTGCGCATTCCCGTTGGTATGCGAGTGGGGCGCAGTCACCGCACGATGACGAGGGGACAAGGCTTTATGCTCACCACGCAACTCACCGTGAGCATGTTCCTTACCTTTGCCGTGCTCGGAATGATGTATGTGTTTGGTTTCATAGAGAAACAGGAAAGCGGAGGCATCTCAGAAGACCGCACGCCTTACCAAAAGGCCATCATGATTCCCCAACCCACTTTTCAAATTGCCATTCCTGACTTCCCCAATCGTTTGGCGCAAAACAGGGACGTAGAACACGTGGGGTATAGCATTTTCAGCTCTTGTGAAGTAGCTGCCGACCAACTCGACAGAACACTGGTGCGCAATTATTTCAGGACCTATAGTAATGACGGTATCGTCCAGGGCTACGGTTACAATTTTCTCTCCACCAGCGAAAATCTGATTGACCTCTTGAAGATAGAGATTACTCCCAATCTCCCTGCCGATAGCACGATGCACGGTTTTTACAACGCCATCTACGTACGCACCGAGCAGGCAGAGCGTCTGCGCAAGAAGTGGAACCTTGACGTCAGCCGTGATGTACAGGTGCGTCCGCTCTACAAGCAACGCTCCTACACGCTCATCGGTTATGCTCCTGCCCTTCCGGGGTATCGTCATGGTTCTTATACTTGTCCTTCCTTCTGGATGGTGGACGAAGACATCGACTGGCGTGATTTGCGCAACTTTTCGGAACTGCATTCTCACTCTTCGAACCCTCACTACATCCTGTTCCCCAAGGAGGGAAAGTACAACAAGGTGAAGGACGACATCACCGAACTCTACCGCGAAGCACGTCCGGGCGACCGCAACATCCTGCCGATTCACAATCTCGCAGATGAGTGGTTTAACCTCATGCGCATGATTGAAATGATGCGCCAACTCTGCCTGATGCTTGTCATCGTGAGTATTCTCTGCATCGTAGCAAGTGTGTATTCCGCCATTGCCCTTGAAAGTCGTGGCCGACAGAAGGAGGTGGCTCTCCGCAAGATTCATGGTGCCCACACTCGCGATATCATCCTGCTCTTCGGCAAATATTACCTGCGCCTGCTCGGTATTAGCGCCGTAATCGTCTTTGTCGTTTCCAGCGCCGTCATAGCAACGATACTCGTAGTAGATGGAGATGTGGGACTCAGCAAAGACCTCCCCTGGCTCTTCTTCTACCTCATCCTCGCCATCCTCATAGTC
>JAGBYW010000171.1 GCA_017628555.1 Bacteroidaceae bacterium
AAGTTTACAGATAACCTCTCTGTATTCGGTGGTGTTCGAGGAATCCTTGCAAATTGTTCTTACGTAGGTTCTATTTCAAACATCTCAGGTGATGTTAAGCTTCCTGAGGCTATGGGTGGAATCGTTATGCCTGGAGCTGCTACTTTCCCCGACTTGAGTCTTGATTGCGAACAAAACGCAGTAGGTTTCCAACCCATTATTGGTGCTAACTTGAATCTCGGTAAGTTGAACATCGGTGCGAAGTACGAATTCCGTGCGAAGATCAATTTGGAAAACAAATCTAATAACAGCGCAAGTCTCGGTCAAATCGCTCATCCCGCAGTTGCAGTTTATGCAGACGGTGCAAAGGTGCGCTCTGACATCCCCGCCCTCTTCACTATCGGTGCGCAGTACGAAGTTACTGACAACATCCGTGCGATGGCTGGTTTCAACTACTACTTCGACAAGGACGCTAAGGGTTCTGCAACAGCTGTAAGTGATGATACTTATGAAATCACTCTCGGTGCTGAATGGGACATTGATGAAAACTGGACAGTAGGTCTCGGTGGTCAGCGCACTCAGTACGGTTTTGCTGACGCAGACATGACTGACACAAGCTTCAACATCAGCTCTTATGGTCTCTGCGTAGGTGGTGCTTACAAGTTCAACGACATGTTGAAGGTGAACTTCGGTTACATGCACTCATTCTATGATGACCACAAGTTCACAAACGCAAACGGCACTGCTTGCAACTACACTCGTAAGAACGACGTAGTAGGCGTAAGCTTGGACTTCAAGTTCTAATTGAAATAGTTTGTTCTGCTTATACAGGAGGCAATCCCTTGCGGGGTTGCCTCCTTTTTTGTGCTTCGATGTAAGGAGTTCGCATATTACTAACTGTAGTTAAAATAGTTAATATCAGCACTAAATTTGGAATTTTTACAATATTTAAGTAATTTTGCAGAACTTACCAAGATTGTACACTGGTAGAGTTTTCGTGCGCGCGTAATATATTATATATGTGTGCACATAGAGTTTGGGGAATAAGTACCCTATAACATACTCAGTACACAACCCATTAGAAACAATTTACAAACAATTTATTAACTTTATTAAATCACTTATGAGAAAAAGATTAGCTTTGCTAATGGCCTCGTTGTTCCTGATAGTCGGGACGGCGTTGGCTCAGACGCCCGTTCTGAAATTGATGAGTGGGCAAATTGGCAACAGTTATCCTCTTGCGCTTTCCGATGAAGACGCAGCGAAGGTGTTTGCTTTAGAGGACTTAACTGTGGCCGTGAAGGTGAATGCACGTACGTTTACGAAAGAAACTCGTATGGCATTGTTCTGTACGTCTGACCCTAATGAAAACGTGAACAGTGGTGGGTTAGGTAAAAATTCACACTATGTGGCTTATGGGCTGAGCGCAACAAGTGATAATCCTGCTAAAGGAGCTATTGGATATTTAGCTTCGTGTAAACTTGGAGACCGCTTTACGAAGGGTGGCATTGAAGCTAACTCACAAGAAGTGGTCTTGGTGTACGTGATCAATCCTTCCAATAATACATATAAAATGTATATCAACGGAGTGGAAAATGGTTCATGGGTCAACGCACATACAGACGGATTTATGGAAGGTTACGAAATCGCCACTCCTAAAATGGTAAAAGCAGATTATGATGATGCTAAAATCTATATTGGTGGTGGTGTAAAAGCTGATAATTCTTCATTTGAAACCTTCAATGGAACGATTACTGGTGTAGAAGTGTATAGTGGTGCTCTCACTGCTGAACAGGTGAAGAATGTATTCCCCCCTGTAACAGGTAAGGTATATCAAATTAAGAACTTGCATGATAGTTATCATGTGTACGACGCAGGTACTGCGTTGAAACCTGTAGCTCCTGCAAATGTTGATATTAACAATAAGAGTCAACTTTGGGTGCTTGGGAAATCTGCTACAGCGGGCAAATATACATTGCGCAATGCAGGTACCAAAGGTTATATGAAACCTGGGGGTACGTGGACTACAAGCAAGGATTTGACTGATCTCTACATTGTAGAAAACACTCTTTCCGGAGTGACGCCCTACTTTAATATATCAAGCGTTGCTGACGCTGCAGGTAGTACCAATCTTCACTGTTGGTCCAACACTACAAATGCTATCAATTACGCTGGTAATGGTGGCGGTTCTAAGTTTGCTTTCGTTCTTACAGACGTAACTGTTGCTGACCTCGCTGCTCTTGCAATCGAACAAGATTTGAATCCTCTGATTACAGAAGCTAACACTTTGAAGAGTAATGTAGCATTGATTGGTTCTACTGAGCTTACAAACTTGACAGCCGCTCTATCAACAGCCAATGGTTTGACAAGTAGCCAGGATTGGGATGCCGTGTTGGCTGCAGTAGATGCATTGGCAGTAGCGATTGATGAAGCTGATGCATACATTGAAGAAAATCCTGCTCCTTCTCTCGAAGCAACCGACCTCTATGCGTTAAAGAGTCCTTCGGGTACATATTTCAACTTTACTAAAGTGCTTCCCGAGCCTAATGCTGCTGAAACCTATGCATCTTTCCAGGATGAACCTTCGTTTGTTTATAAGAAGAGCGATGCTAACGGTTTTTACTTCCAAAGTCTTGAGGATGAAAGTAAATATATAGGTTATCAGACAACAGGAACCTATTGGATTACTACAACCCAAAAG
>JAGBYW010000172.1 GCA_017628555.1 Bacteroidaceae bacterium
GGAGAAAATAACGGTGTTATTATGTTATCAGTTTCAGAATTTAATGTTAAAAAGAAGGATGCAGTTGAGCAAGCTATCAAAGATGTCTATTTCCAAATTCTGTTTCGTGGTATACCAGCTTCCAAAGAATACAAACGCTCATTGTTGGGTACTGATGAAAGTGTGATGAAAGTTAATTTTGAATACTATGATGCTATGATAAAAGAAGGTCGCATTAACTCCTTTGTCAATTATAGTGCACTAAGTTACTATAAAAGAAGAAATGCTGTAGTTAAAGTATCGTTAAATGTACGGGCATTGGAGGAGGATTTAGAAAGGCATAATCTTTATCGTCGTTTGGGGTTATACTAAATATTATTAAACATGAAAAGAAATGTTTTATTTTGGCTAGGACTATTTATTAGTTCTTTTGTTGTTGCTCAAGTGAGCACTGTTCAACCAAGTATAATGGTTATTCCATTTGTTCCTGAAGGAGCTGATATTCGCAAATCGCTTGATGTCTCAAATGAAAAACGTCAGGTTATTGCTCAGATTAGTGGCGCTTTTGCTGATAGAGGATTTTCAACAAAAGATTTTTATGCTAATTTCAAAAGTGTATCTCAGAATGCTGTTTTTGAGGATGAAACCCAAACAGACTTAAAAAGCCTGATAATACAAAGTTCTGGGGCAGATATTTTTGTTGAGGCAGACATTAGTATTAATCTACAGAATGATGGAAATTCGGTGAGGGTGATAATTAAAGCTTGTGAGGCATCAACAGCCAAAGTGCTAGCTAGTAAAATAGGGGATAGTGGCAAGTTTTATACAACAGACATTGGTAAATTGGGAGCAAGGGCTGTAGAAAAGGCTATGGATGGATTTCTTACAACAATGCAGCATTCTTTTGATGATATGGTTATCAATGGTAGATCAATTGTTGTAAATATATCTTTTAATGAGTCATCTAACTATAATACAACATCAGAGATTGGTGATGGTGGAGACGAATTAAGAGACTTATTAGAGTTATGGATGGAAGAGAACTCATACAAAAATTATTATCATATACAGGGTACAACCGCCAAGAAAATGATTTTTGACGATGTTCGCATTCCACTCAAAGATCCTAAGACAGGACATAACTATAATATCAATAAATTTAGCAGGAGTCTGGCAAATTTCTTCAAAGGATGTGGTATTCAGGTAGATAGAGATTTGAATGGAGGAACTCTCTATATAAAGGTAAAATAAAATTATGAACAAAATTCTTATCTTTTTATTAGGATTTGTATTATCTGTGTCTGTAAAGGCACTAAGTGATCTTACTATTGGGCTTGTTATGCCTAGTGAGGAAATTGATGAAGTTAAACCTGATGCTTATAAACTATTACAATCAAAAATAGAAAAGGTATTGACTACTTCGGGTGTCGCTACGTATGGAGGTGATTTCGTCTTGTATCCTATTGTGACTATTGTTGATGAAAACTTAATTGAAGGTGGAATTAAGAATTTTTTTAAAGTTAAAATAAATCTAACATTAAATATTGCAAACCTCAGTTCCCAAACAGTATTTTCAAGTGAATCATGGTTGCTTACTGGAACTGCGGAGCGAACACGAAGTGCTGCAGTAAAGAATGCGTTTGCTCAATTAAATAGTGGTGATCCAAATTTTAGAATTTTTATAGATGATACTCAAAAGAAAATTTGCAAATACTATGAAAGTAATAAAAAAGAAATTATTACAAAGGCTTCAACATTAGCGTCTATTGGTAAATATGATGAGGCTATAGCATTACTTTCTGGTTATCCATCTCAGGTTAGTGGATATGATGATGCCCAACGACTTTTGCAAAAAATATATTTGCAATATATTAATGCAAATGCAGCATGCATAATGAATAAAGCTCGCTCTGCTTATGCGCTTAATGATTATGAGTCTGCTGTTAATTTTGCTGCGCAAATTCCATATGATTCATCACATTACAATGAGGCAAAATCTCTAATCAATCAAGTCCGTTCTACTGTAGAGAAAGAGCGTAGTGACGCAAATGCAAGGTTGATGAAGTCACTTGAGATTGCTGCTGATGTACAAAAAAATAGGATAAATGCAGCAGCTTCTGTTGCACGTGAATATTATAGTAGACGGGTTGTTAATTATAATATAGTCAGAATATACTAATATATAAATTAAGTTTTTATGAATTTATTAAAATGTTTATTGTTGGTTGTAGCTACAATGTTTTTTTCTAGTGTTAATGCACAAGAACTTAAGAAAACTGTTCTAGGTATTGGAAAATTTAGTTATTCCCAACCTTTTACTCGTGAGGATTCATACATGATTCGTAATCAGATAGTTAAGGCTATACAAAGTACGGGGCGTGTTATTGTCGTAGATCATGATTCTTCGATAGATAGTAACTTAAGAGCAGAAGCAGAGCGTCGTAAACAAGAGTCTGCAATGGATGCAAATACTGTGGCGGATATGGGTACCTTAAATTCAAATAGTATCTTATCTGTTAGTATAGATCAATTGCTAATAACCGAAGAAATATACGAAGAGTACAAAGATGTAAAAACTAGCAATGGTAGATATAAAAGAGTTTTAGCTGGTAGATATCCATATATTCTTGCAAGTTTAACATACACTGTGAAAATTACTGATTGTGAGACAGGCATGGTGCAGGCTCAGAGGAATTTTCAGAAATATAGTGGTGGATACCAACGTTCAGCTCATAAATCAGTTTATGCAACAGAATTAGAAGCTCATCAAGGAATAATGAGGCATTGTGTTGATGCGGATGAATTTAAACTTCTTATTCTCAATACTTTCAAAGCTAAAGGTAAAATTCTTCAGATAGAAGAAGGTAATGCAAAGAAAGCTAAAACAGTATATATAAATATGGGGTCTTCAGACGGAATTAAGGAAGGTCAAATACTTGAAGTCTTTAAAGAGGTTGATATAGCTGGTGAAACTTCAAGAAAACTTGTTGGTGAAGTCGAGGTTCGTGAGATTATGGGGGATTCTCGTTGTTTGGCAAAAGTTAAAAAAGGTGGAGCTGTAATTCTGCAAGTTATGTCAAATGGAGGGTGCTTGCCTGTCGAAACAAGAAATGTAGAAGTAGGATTTTGGGGTATAAAGTATTGAGTCAATACATACAAAAGTCTGTTGCTTCATAGCGCAGCCGACTTAACAAAAAATATCTGGGAGATAAATGAAACTATCTCCCAGATATTTTGTTTTATCTCCCAGTTTGTTTTAACCATCTCCCAGAACGTAATTCTTTACTCAGAGAGGGGTGTCACAAACTGCTTAAATGAGTTCTACCACAGTAATGCCGGCGCCACCAAACTGGACGTGCTCGTCGTGGAAGCGCATGACGCCCGTTGCCGTGCTGAGGTATTGGCGCACTACTTGGCGAAGGGCGCCTGTGCCTGTGCCGTGGAGGATGCGCACGCGGGCTTGTCCCACCTGAATTGCATCATCAATGAAATAAGCTACCGCTGTCAGTGCCTCATCTACACGCATGCCGCGCAAGTCAATGTCCTGCTTGAAGTTAAGTTGCTTTTCCTGCATCGCATCACGCGTCTCCTTGCTGACGAAAGTTGCCGCCTTCATAGTGTTGTCCTCCTTGGGTTTCTCGGCAAGTTCCAGGCGATTGATAGGTAGGGACGTGTACATGCTTCCGAAGAGCACCTTGACATTCTTGCCCTGCACACTTTCTACGCGACCCACAGCAGATTGTCCCTTGATGCGCACATATTGTCCCGCTTCAAGGTGGAGTTTTGGAGTGGTCGTACTAAGCGCTTGTAATTGCTCTGTCGTAGGTGAAGCTGCGGGAGTTGCTTGTGAATGAGTGTCCTTTGCTTGCTCCTGCTTGGCTTGCTTACGCTCCTGACGGCGCTTGATTTTCTCAATCTTGCGGGTAATAATGCTCTCTTCGTCAGAGGTTTGCGCGAGAGCCTCACGGAATTCGGAAAGTTCCTGGCGAATTTCGCGAGTACGCTCTTTCTCGGCTTGCGTTTCACGGATTTCGCGAATGGTATTCTCAATCTTGGCATTCGTGTCCTTGAGAAGTTGCTGTGCCTCCTCCTTGGCTTGTGCCATTACCGACTTGCGCTGTTGTTGGAACTGCTGCATTTCCTCTTCGTAGCGGGCAACGGTTTCCTCCAACTGCTTTTCGCGTGAACGAATTGTCTGACGCTTCTTTTCCCAATACATCTTGTCGCGCACAATGTCCTGAAGGTACTTGTCGCTCATGATGTAATCCTTGCCCACAAGTTCTGACGCATAGGCAATTACATCTTCAGGAATACCAATCTTGCGGGCAATTTCTACGGCAAAAGAACTACCGGGATTTCCAACTTGAAGAATGAAGAGCGGCTGCATCTGTGCGCGGTCGTAAAGCATCGCACCGTTGATCACGGCAGGTTCCTGCTCCGCATAGTGCTTCAAGTTCTGGTAGTGGGTGGTGATAATTCCCCACGTGCCCGTCTTAACGAAGCGGTGAAGGATACCTTCAGCCAAAGCACCGCCAATTTGGGGTTCTGTTCCGCCTCCAAATTCGTCGATAAGCAACAGACTTTTGCTGCTAGCCCCCTTCATCATCAACTTCATGTTGAGTAGGTGAGAAGAGTAGGTACTTAAGTCATTTTCAATGCTTTGCTCGTCGCCAATATCAATAAATATTTCGGAGAAGATGCCGAGCGTAGAGTTCTCGCGTACAGGGATGGGCAACCCACACTGCACCATGTATTGCAAAAGTCCGACTGTCTTCAAACACACCGACTTACCGCCAGCATTAGGTCCTGAAATCAAGAGGATGCGCCCGTTGCGCAGGGTGATATCAAGGGGTTGCATCTTCTTGCCGTGGCGCTGTAAGGATTGTTGAAGCAGCGGGTGGTAGGCCTGACTCAAGTCAATGGTGGGTTCCTCCTGAATGCGGGGAACGATGCACCCGAAGGAGTCGGCAAAACTCACTACGGCGCGCAGGTAATCAATCTGTGCGAGGAAGTGCTGGGAATGCAGAATCGCATTGATGTGCGGGCGAATTTCTGCCGAGAGTTCTTGCAAAATGCGGATAATCTCGCGGCGCTCCTGTGCCTTGAGTTCGCGAATCTTATTGTTTGCCTCAACAACCGTAGCGGGTTCGATAAACACCGTCTTCCCCGTAGCCGATTCGTCATGAACAATACCGCGAATCTTACGCTTCACCGCAGGTGAAACGGGGATGACAAGGCGTCCGTCGCGCAGGGTGGGTGACACATCGCGCTCGATGTAACCCTCCTGTTGCGCCTGCTGGATAATACCACGCAAAGAGTGGCTCAACGTGCGGGTGTTTACCTCAATAGAGTGGCGAATCATCAGCAACTCCTTAGAGGCAGTATCCTTTACCTTGCCGTATTTATTCAGCACATTATCAATGCGTTGAATGATGTGCGGAAAACTCTGCACATCGCTTGCCAAAGCGGCAAGGGTGGGATAGGTGTGCTCAACTTCTTCGCCCTCCTTGGCATCGTCATTCCCCTTGGTGAAAAATTCTACCAAGGCATGCACGGTGATGAGGGAGCGCTTGAGGTCAAACAAGTCAACCTCCTCCAAATGGGTGCGTTCGGGGCGCATGCGCAATAGTGCTTGGCGGACGTCGAAGAAGTTTTCTTCGTAAATGTCGTCCTCCGTTTCTACGAAGCGCTGAAATTCAGAAGCGAGGTTCAGGTTGTGCGTAACTTTATTATAGTCGCTTGAGAAGGTCACGAACTTATCCACCCACTCGGTGCCGAGTGAGGAGATACAACGCCCTTTGAGCAGCGTTCGGACATCGTCAAATGCAAGTTTCTTTTCTATATTCATCATGGTGAGCAGCGCAACAAATCATGTTTGTTGCAAAATTCCCACAAAGTTACAAAATTATATCTATGTGTAAGGACTTATATATAAATATTGTGTAGTTAAAAAACATCGCCTCTATTTCGGTCATTCAAATATCTCTTTGTATTTTTGCGCTTAGGAATTTTACAAAATACACTATGAATAACTTTGGTTTGAAGTCGCGCCTCGTGGCGATGAACTTCCTTGAATTTGCCGTTTGGGGAGCTTACCTCACCTCAATGGGAGCGTATCTTGCCTCAAATGGTATGGGACCTAACATCGGATGGTTTTATGCCGTGCAGGGGATTGTGTCGATTTTCATGCCTGGACTTATGGGCATTGTGGCCGACCGCTGGATTCCCGCGCAACGCCTGTTAGGACTGTGTCACTTGGTGGCTGGCGGATTTATGTTGGCGGCTGGTTCTTACGCTTTGAGTGCGGGTGCAAATGTAGAACTCGGACAATTATTTACGCTCTACGCTATCAGTGTGGCATTCTACATGCCCACGCTTGCTTTGAGTAACTCTGTGGCGTTTAACGCATTGACGAGCAACGGGTTGGATACGGTAAAAGCCTTCCCGCCCATCCGCGTATTCGGCACCATAGGTTTTATTTGCACGATGCTTGCCGTGAACTTCTTGGGCTTCCAACAAACGCCCCAACAGTTCTTGCTCTCGGGCGGATTAGGGTTGTTGTTGGGACTGTATGCTCAAACGCTCCCCGCATGCCCCGTTGGCGCAAAGGCGGGAGAGAAGCGCAGCATTGTTGAAGCGCTGGGGCTTGATGCCTTCCGCCTGTTTAAGCAACGCAAGATGGCGGTGTTCTTCATCTTCTCCATGTTGCTCGGGGTGAGTTTGCAAATCACAAACGGATATGCCAACCCCTTCATCACCTCTTTCAAGGACATCCCTGAATTTGCCGATACCTTTGGCGCACAGAATGCAAACGCACTGATCAGTCTTTCACAGGTGAGCGAAACGCTCTGCATCCTCTTAATCCCCTTCGCCCTCAAGCGTTTCGGCATCAAGCGCGTGATGATGATTGCCATGTTGGGGTGGGTGTTGCGCTTCGGATTGTTCGGACTTGGCGACCCCGGCGCAGGTGTGTGGATGTTCGTCCTCAGCATGATAGTTTACGGTGTAGCGTTTGACTTCTTCAACATCTCGGGCGCCCTTTATGTGGACCAAAACACGACGACCGACACCCGCAGTTCAGCGCAAGGTTTGTTTATGATTATGACCAACGGACTCGGTGCTACGCTCGGCACACTTGCGGCGCAGGAAGTGGTCAACCACTATGTGTATAACAACACTGCTTCAGGCCTTCTGATGATTGAAGGGTGGCGCAGTTCATGGTTTATCTTCGCTGCCTACGCCCTCGTGGTATTGGTGCTCTTCACCTTTATTTTTAAGGAAAAGAAATAATCGATTTTTGACAACTACAACAGGAGTCGCTTGATGAAGGCGGCTCCTTTTTTTATACCCTCCCGTCAAGCACATCTTTGCGCCCTTTGCGTCTTCGCGTGAGACATAATTTTAATGTCTATGCTCTCTCGCAAAGGCGCAAAGGGCGCAAAGTTATATGCTACGCTGTAGAGGGATTTTCTCTATTTCCCGCACCTTGAAATGTCTCAACATTTCGCCAATCGCTCTCTTCCCCCTCAAAATCCCGATTTGCATTCCCTTTAAAAATGTATTAACTTTGCATTGCAGAAAAGGAGGTTATACCGCGCTGGGTATAACCTCCTTTTTAACTACCTGATTATCAGTATGCAATTTTTGTTTGTTTTGCAGAACACTTCCTATTATCCGCAAAATTATTAGTAATGTTGGAAGAAATAGGTTACTAATAATTTGAAATAGGTCTCAAATAATTTTTCCGAGGTGAGACGCCGTGTTAAACTTTCTTAATAAAAGTTAAATCTTTTGCCTGCTCAACTCGGAAAAAACTCAATCTTGACCTCCTGAGAATCGATTATTCCCCGTCAAAACTATTCCTGCACTCAAATACGCCAATCACGGGGCATTATTTCACCTTTTTGTTGGATTTCGGCAAGTGCCTTTTAGGGTATAATCCTTATTTACAGTTGTTTGAAAAATGAGAACAACCAATCAATGTCTTTTGCTTCTGTGCATAAAAACTGTTTCTTTCTACTAAAACCACCTGTTTACAACTCCGTAAAATCGGGCACCTCCTTGAGGTAGCGCATCGTATTCTTCTCGTAATCTAACTTACAGCAGTAGTGGTGCAGGCCGTTGGAAACGATGAGGTAGTCGGCACGGAGCACGCTGTTGTAAGAGGAGATTTGGTGAAACACCTCCTGGGTGATGCAGACGTGCGGCGCCTTGTATTCTACGATGACGCGAGGGCGCATACCTTGACGGTCGTAGAGCACGGTGTCGCAGCGGCGGATGTTGCCGTTGATGTTAATGCCCACCTCGTTTGCCAATAACCCTGCCGGATAATGTTTGTGCTCCACAAGGTAGTGGGTGAAGTGTTGGCGCACCCATTCCTCGGGAGTGAGTTTGAGCCATTTGCGGCGCAAAAAGTCGTGGACGAGAATGTCACCCTCGGCGTCCTTCTTTAATTTTATGTCAAAAGGGGGCAGGTTTAATGGAATCATTTGTGTATTTTTGCAAGGTAGTATGGCATAATGCCTCAAAGTTACAAAATTCTATGAAAACAAAAGGTGAAATTGTAGGCAACTGGTTGCAACGCTATACAAAGATGCCGCTTGAAGTTTTTGGCGAATACATATTGCTGACAAACTTCAACAATTATGTGGATATGTTTTGTGAGCAGTGTAGGGTAGAACCTGTGGGTTTTGGTGCCAATATGCGTGCGGTTACTGCCGAGGGTATTACGATGATTAACTTTGGTATTGGGAGTCCCAATGCTGCGTTGATCATGGACCTCCTGGCTTCGGTAAACCCCAAGGCGTGTCTGTTCTTGGGTAAGTGTGGTGGTATTTCGGGTAAGACGGCGTTGGGAGATTACATCCTTCCGCTGGCGGGTATCCGTGGCGAAGGTACTTCTAACGACTACTTCCCTCCCGAGGTTCCTGCGCTTCCGGCGTTTATGTTGCAGCGTGCGGTGTCTACGGCGTTGCGCGATAATCAGTATGATTACTGGACGGGCACGGTCTATACCACCAACCGCCGCGTGTGGGAGCATGATGAGCGCTTCAAGCAATACTTGCGCGACACGCGTGCTATGGCGGTAGATATGGAAACGGCAACGCTGTTCTCCTGTGGTTTCTATAATCATATTCCCACAGGAGCACTGCTCCTCGTGAGTGATAATCCCATGGAACCCGAAGGGGTGAAGACGGAGGAGAGTGACAATCATGTGACGCAGAACTTTGCGGCAGCCCATGTGCGTGTCGGCATAGAAGCGATGCGCCTAATTATGGGCGAGCGCAAGACGGTAAGACACTTGAAGTACGATTGGTAGTTCTCGCGCCTCCATGTTCGCTCCCATGTTCGCTCCATGTTAGTTTCATGTTCGCTCCATGTTTGCACCATGTTCGCTTCGTTGCGACACTGTCGCAACGCTCCTTTCATCTCCTTACAACTTCAAAACCTAAGTAGTTGCTCCAATGCGCAACTACAATAACTAACTATGGCAACAGCAAAACAAACGACTCCTGGCTACGAAGATGTGGTTCGCGAGATAATGAGCGGGAAGTTTCATCCCGTTTATTGCTTGATGGGCGAGGAGGATTATTACATAGATAAGATTTCTGACCTGCTCGTAGAGAAATTGCTGACTCCCGACGAGCAGGCGTTCAATCTTTTTACCTTCTACGGCACCGAAGCTACGGTGGATGCTGTAGTGAGTGCGACGCGAGGTTTCCCGATGGGGGCGGAGCGCCTGGTGGTGTGCTTGAAGGAAGCGCAGAATATGAAGCAACTGGAGAAGTTGGAGCTTTATTTTGCGCAGATGCAACCCTCGACGGTGCTCATTATTTGTCATAAGGGTGGCAATTTGGATCGTCGTAAGAAACTTCCGGCATTAGTTGAAAAGTTTGGCGTGCTCTTCGAGTCAAAACCTTTGCGTGAGGAGCGCATCCCTGGTTTCGTCGCAACCTACCTCAAGCGAAAGGGATTGGTTATCGAGCAAGAGGCGGCAACGATGATTGGGGATTTGGTGGGTACGAAACTCTCGAAGGTCGTAAACGAGTTGGAAAAACTGTGTGTGGGACTTCCCGCAGGGCAAACGATGGTGACTAAGGCGCAAGTTTTGGCTACGGTGGGAGTGAACCGAGATTTTAATATTTTCGAACTCCAGGACGCGTTGGCGAAAAAAGACGTTTCTCAGGCAACGAAAATTGCACGCATTATGGCAAAGGATGAACGTGAATTTTATCTTCCAGCCACCCTCACGATGCTCTTCCGATTTTTCTCGCAACTCATGTTGGCGTATTATGCTCCTGAAAAATCACCAACGGGAATTGCAAACTGGTTGGGTATTCGAGAATGGCAAGCTACCAAAAATGTGATGCCCGCCATGAAGTCATATTCCGGTGTGAAGGTGATGAACATCATTTCAAAGATTCGAGAGACGGATGCGCGATGCAAGGGAATCGGAAATGGGGGAGTGTCGAGCGCAGAACTTTTCTCCGAACTCATCTATTTTATCCTCCACTAAAAGTTGAAAATCCGAACCTCGATCGAGAGGTTTTTGAACTTTGAAAATTCAGTTTTATATACTAAAATCAGACTTGAAAATCTATCCCAAAAGGAGACTTTAGGGTGTAAATTTTCAAGTCTGATTTTTTATGTTTTTGTTGATACAAGTGTGAAAATGTAAATCTGCGGATTTGCTAAATATTAGGGTGGGGAATAACTGTAAGATATCCCCAGAATTTTTCGAGTTTCCTATTTGTCGCCCCTACTAATCCCTAAATTTTTAATTTTTCTGCGGATTTTAGAAATTTGCTTAAAAATGGCTTTATCCACTATAAATCAGTGATTTATGTGATTTTCTGCTTCGTGAGACTTTTGCGGTTGATTTTATCTCGCCAGTCGCACGGAAATAACTTAAGCAGACCTAATTTTGAGGTAAAGTAGGGCAAAATTTGCGTATTTTAAGGTTTTTAACATTTCAATTTTAAAATATTAAATTTAATATGTGTAGATGTTTAAACGTGAAATTTATAATTCCACATAATACGGATGGATTTATGAGTCATTTATATCCCTAAACAATAAGTTTGTAATTTATAAACCAAGAGAATGTATAGATAAATTTATAAATATACGCAGGATGCATCTTATGTTAATCTACGGAAAATCAGTATTTTA
>JAGBYW010000173.1 GCA_017628555.1 Bacteroidaceae bacterium
ACTCCTAATGAAATTACCGTTCAAGGTCAAGATGCTAACGGTAACAACACTGGAACTGTTAAAACTACAAGCCGTAACTACGACCACTTCGTAAAACTCGCTCCCTTCTGGCAACTCACACTTTGGGGAACACTTGCTGGTAAATGTCCAGACATAGTTCCTATGGTTATTGAGTCTATTCGCACTACAGACAATTACGGTTCTACTTACAACACCAATGGTAAGCAGCAAATTAACTGGATGAAACTTGCTTGTGATAGTACAAAGATTAACCTTCTTCCCTTCTTTGAAAAGGCAGGTATGCTCCGTCCTATCAATGCTTATATTGAAGACTACAGCGCAGGTTGGAATATCATCAACGAAAAGATGATTAACGACCTCAAGGCGTATGTGGCAAAGCAAGGTTATGCTGACTTCACAGAAGAAATTAACTATATCAACGCTCACAACTTCCACATCTACCGCGACAATCTTAAACTTGAAGTTCCCTCAACACTTGGTACAGGTTGCTCATACAGTTCTGGAAAGGTAAAGGTGCAACACGCTCAGGTGAAGAATGCTGTAGCATTTGAAACTTACAATGCTGCAGACGAACTTATCCGCATCACCATGTATGGTCTTGGTAGTGACGATGCACACTCGTTTACACAAGTGCTTTATCCTGGTGCTTCAAACGAGGCAGATGCAGCTGCTTACATTATGGCAGTAGGTTATGACGGCACACGCACTAAGATTTACGAAATGCTGAATCAGGTTGTTACCTTGACTCCTAATCACTACTATCGTATTACCAGCAACGGTAAGGGCAACGTACTTACTTGCGGTAATGGTTCAGAAATTGGACAGGATGGTAGCGTAACATGGAAGTTGGATCGTACAACAAGCAGCACAAGTAAGTACGACCAAATTTGGTGTTGGGAAGAACGTGAAGGTAAGACTTATCTCTACAACCCTCAAGCTAACCACTACGCAGGCGGAGAGGGAAATTCAAAGATGGAAAAGCTTTACGATAAGGATTCTGCTCCCGCTTGGAATTCCGTTTGTGTTGACGAAGCTAAGAATCTGTATGTATTAAATATTGACGGTACAGGTAATTATCTTAATGCATATTCTGCAACTGAGACAGGTTTCTGGAGCGGAGGCGAAAGTGATGCCAACAATATTTGGAAGGTACAAGAAGTTAAGTTCATATCTATCAGCGTTCCTGAATCAGGTTATGTAAACTACTGCATTCCCTTCCCCGTGTCGCTTGCTGATGGTCTTACGGCTTACACCATTTCTGGTTATGAAACGCTTACTTATGAGGGGGTGGAATACGATTACGCGCTTCTCGACCCCATCGCTGGTAACATTGTTCCTGCTCATGAACCAGTTATTTTCGGAGGTGAAAAAGATTCTTACCGCCTAACTTTTGTTCCCGGTTATTCTACTGAATTGACTCAGAAGAACATTCTCAAGGGTGTAGGTATCAAGCAGCGTTTTGACAAGACAACTATTCTTTCATTATTCAAGAATGTAGAAGAAGCTGGTACAACTTCTTATATTACAGACGCTACAACTGCAACGGTTGCTGTAAATAAGTGCTACATCCTTAAGGAAGACGTAAACAATTTGTCTAAGCTCTATCTTGCAGAAAAGAATTCAATTACTTCCATTGATTCAGCTGTTAATGAAACAGTTACTGCAAAGCAGTTCTACAACCTTGACGGTACTAAGGTTTCTAAACTTCAATCAGGCAAGGTTTACATTACCTCTGAAGGCAAGAAGATTTATGTAAAATAAGAATACTTTCGACATTCATAAATTTAACAACCCGCAATATTGGCGGGTTGTTTTTTTGTATATGTCCACCAGCGAGCAAGTTATTTAGCAAATTTTTAAGCAGAGGAATGCAAGAAATCTTTTCATAAAATTGGGGGCGAGCGTCAAAAATAGAAAGATAAATATTAACTTTGCGGAACACAAAATCGCTCGAAAAATCCCCCGAATTAGATTACTAAAAAGGTAGATTATTTGTGCCGAAAATTATTAGTAATGTATTTTAAAATATGTTACTAACAATTTAAAATATATTACTAATAATTTTTAGCAAAAAGGGTTTACTTTTTTAATCAGTTAATATGGGTGTTTGTTTTTAGCGTATTATGCTGATATTCACAAATATAAACACTGTTTATGAAAAAGTATAGTTGGCTGTTATGCAGCTGTGTATTTTTTATGCTGTCTTGCGGAGATAAATCTGCCTCCGATAGAGAATATGCTGAAGAAAAAGGTGGCGAGTTGTTGCAACAAGCACGAGCCGCTTATAAAACTGGAGAATTTGAAACTGCCATCCAGCTAATCGACTCTGTTCGCGTAGCTTACCCCTTAGCTTTCGAGGTCAGAGAGCAGGGCATATTGCTGAAGGATTCAGTTTGTCTTGAAGAAGCAAGAACGGAATTAAATAAACAACTTGAAGGTGGTGGTAGTGCTCAAGACATAGAAGAGTTGCAAACAAAGATTACCTTTTATTTGCGTAAGTTGCAACATGACATAGAGCAACGTAGAACTCATGAAGTAAGCAAGGATTAGCGCTCCTTCTTCAATAAACAGAAAAACGTTTCGCCCCACATGACGAACCCCTTATTCTTAATTTATACTCCCAATCAGCCATGCAAGATTTACATAAGTATTTAGATAAAGCACAGTATGAGGCTGTTACAACGTGTGACGGTCCCACGTTGATATTGGCTGGTGCAGGATCGGGTAAGACACGCGTCTTAACCTATAAGATTGCCTATTTGTTGAGTAAGGGTGTCATGCCTTGGCAAGTTTTGGCGCTTACTTTTACAAACAAGGCTGCTAAAGAAATGAACAATCGTATTGCTCAGTTGGTGGATGGCGATGTTACGAAGCACTTGTGGTCGGGCACTTTTCATAGTTTGTTCGGCCGCATTCTCCGTATAGAATCTCAGTTTATTGGCTATACTTCAAACTTTACAATCTACGACCAGTCGGATGCCCAGTCGCTGATTAACACTATAATTAAGGAACTTAATTTAGACAGCAAGGTGTATAAACCAGCAATGGTGCTTTCACGCATCTCGGCGGCGAAAAATCGCTTGATTCTTCCTGAACATTATCAAGCGGATGGTGAGTTACGCAAGGCCGACCAATTAGCAGGGGTTCCAGCCGTAGCTGAAATTTATCAGTGTTATAAAAACCGTTGCCGCTTAGCCAATGCGATGGATTTTGATGATTTGCTGGTTGAAACGTATCGCTTATTTCGTGAACACGAAGAGGTGAGGCAGCGCTACCTACAGCGCTTCACTTATATCTTGGTAGATGAGTATCAAGATACAAACTATGTCCAACACCAGATTATCTCACAACTCACTACGCCTGAGTCCTGCATCAGTGTTGTAGGTGATGATGCGCAGAGTATTTATGGTTTCCGAGGAGCAAGAATTGAAAATATCTTGAACTTCACGCGTCAATATCCTTCGGCCAAGGTTATAAAATTAGAGTGCAATTACCGTAGCACAGGGATGATTGTTGGTGCCGCAAATGCAATTATTGCTAATAACAAGCACCAAATTCCCAAGCAGGTTTTCAGTAATAAAGGAGATGGGCACGTGTTGCAACTGTTTGAAACCGCCAGTGACAAAGATGAGAGTTACAGAGTTGCAGGTGAGATTAGTCGCTTGAACAGACAGGGCATTTCGCATAACGAAATGGTGGTGCTTTATCGCACGAACGCTCAGAGTCGCTCTTTCGAGGAGGCTTTCCGCCTCAAGGGAATACCTTATCGTATTTATGGTGGACTCTCATTTTATCAGCGCAAAGAGGTAAAAGACCTCTTGGCATACCTACGCTTGATTGCTAATCCCCGTGACGAAGAGGCTTTTAAGCGTGTTGTGAATTATCCACGTAGAGGTATTGGAGATACGACTGTGGGCAAATTAAAAATGGCCTCTGCCGAGCATAGCGTTCCCATTTTACAGGCTGCCGCAAATCCTAATGTTTGCAACTTAACACTCTCCGCTACAACTGCAAAACGCTTGTATGAATTTGCACAACGCATTATGGAATACGCTAATCTTGCCCAACAAGGAGTTTCCGTATGTGATTTGGCTAAGCAAATCCTGTTTGCTGAAGGCATTCATAAAGATTTAGAGGGAGAGGGTAGTGAGGGTGCTGCCAAAATCCAAAACCTTGAAGAGCTTATTGGTGCCATGGCAGAGATGGAGACTGAAGTACGTGAGGAACAGGGGATAGAAACGCTGACACTGACGGAATACTTATCCCGAGTATCTCTGCTTACCGATGCCGACCAAACAGACGATGGAGCGCCACGCGTAACACTCATGACCGTGCATGCCGCTAAGGGATTGGAATTTGAAGTAGTGTTCGTAACGGGTATGGAGGAAGGACTTTTCCCAGCAGAGTCTTCCCGTTTTTCTAATAAAGAACTTGAAGAAGAGCGCCGACTGTTTTACGTAGCCGTGACGCGTGCAAAGTCGTATTGCATTCTCTCTTATGCAAAGACGCGCTTTAAGTGGGGGCAATTTCAGTACTGCTCAGAAAGTAGTTTTCTCAGAGACGTCCCTCGCAAGTACTTTTCAGCGAGTAGCGATGAACACCAAGTCCCCTTTGCTTCTCGCACCTCCGCTTCCTCTCAGCAGCGTGTGACAACGAGTAGTCCTTCCCCCTCTGTCGTTCGCCCCTCATCGCTCGTGCGCCTAAATTCAGCTACGGTTGCAACTACCGCAGCATCACGCCCTTCAACTCCTTTGAATATTAGCGACATTGTTCAGCATGAGCGCTTCGGTATGGGCACAGTGCGCGAACTTGACGGCAGTGGTAATGGAGCTAAGGCTGTAGTTGACTTCCAAGGGGTAGGACAAAAAACGTTGTTGCTCAGTTTTGCCAAATTGAAAGTCATAACCCGTAATGAATAGCAGGGCGGGGGTAACCGACCTCTTACGCTAATAATGTGGGGTGTAATTGCAATATTTATTTAGCAAAAAGTGTGAAATATTACATATAATGTGTATATTTGCAGAGGGGCAAGCACTTGTATCAGTGAAGTAACTACCAAAATATTTAAAACAAGGGTACCGAAGTGCTACAGAGTGCACCTAAATTTCCCCTTTCCCGTAAATCAAATAACTTATAAAATTCACATATAAATTATGGAACAAATTTTAGACAAGCCCTATGTAATTGGTTTGGATATGGGCGGAACTAACTCCGTATTTGGTATCGTAGATGCTCGAGGTATCATTAAGGCGCAAACCGTTATCAAGACTCGCGGTTATAAGGACGTTGAAGAATACGTAAAGACAGCAGTTGAAGCACTTCAACCCGCCATTGATCTCGTAGGTGGCATTGAGATGATTAAGGGTATGGGTATTGGGGCACCGAATGCGAACTATTATACCGGTACTATTGATAATGCTGCCAACTTGGAATGGAAGGGCATTGTGCCCATCGCTAAACTCTTTAGCGATGCTCTTGGTGTCCCCGTTCATGTTACGAACGATGCTAACGCTGCTGCAATGGGTGAAATGACGTATGGTGCAGCTCGCGGTATGAAGAATTTCATCATGATTACCCTTGGCACAGGCGTAGGTTCAGGCATTGTTTGCGATAGTCGTGTCGTTTATGGTTCTGATGGTTTTGCTGGTGAGTTGGGTCACGTTATTGTAGATCGTAGCGAAAACGCACGTCCCTGTGGTTGCGGACGTAAGGGATGCTTAGAGACTTATTGTTCTGCAACAGGCGTAGCGCGTACAGCCAAACACTTATTAGAAACGAGCACAGCAGACAGTCTCTTGCGTAAGTGTAACATCAACGAAATAACTTCTTTCGACGTGTTCCAGGCTGCAGAAGCAGGTGATGCTCTTGCATTGCAGATTTTCGAAGAAACAGGTCGCATACTTGGTGCTGCGTGTGCCGACTTTGCTGCGTTCAGTTCACCCGAGGCCTTCATTTTCTTCGGAGGTTTAACAAAGGCTGGCGACTATTTGATGAATCCAATCAAGCGTGCTTACGATGAAAACGTGCTCTTTGTATATAAGGACAAAGCAAAACTTTTGGTGTCAACGCTAAACGGTAGCGAAGCAGCTGTGCTTGGAGCTAGCGCTTTAGGATGGGAATAACGAATTTATTATAATTAAAGTCTCAACTCTCTCGAAAGGGTTGAGACTATTTTTATATAGTTGAGTTTACAATAATGTACACTCGACTAATAAGTTGTTTTGATGTTTGATGTAGTTTAAAATATGGATAAGTGAATGTCCGATTTATATTTAATTTTATTGCTGTCCGGTAAACTTTTTGAGAAGTAACGGCCTGAAAGGCCAATAAGCACCCAGCCCAGGGCAACGCCCTGGGTCTATGGATGTTTGGGCTTGCGCCCTGAAAGGGCAAAAGCATTGCAGTTCAAACTCTTATAATTGCTTTTGCCCTTTCAGGGCGTAAGTCTCGACTGCAACAACACCCAGGGCGTTGCCCTGGGCTAATGGCTATATCCCCTTTCAGGGGAATCGTCCAAACTGTGGGGCTTATACCATTCAAACATCTTTATATTCATAGAGTTATAGGCGTTTACCGGACAGCAATAATTTAATTTCATGTGAGTAACCAAAAAAGAGACGCCACGATGTGACGTCTCTATATTTTACCGTATTACAAATACGGTAGGTTGATTATAGTTTAAACTGCTTTTTGAGCGCTTCAATCTTCGTCTCGGCATCAGCCTTTTTCTTGCGTTCGAGTTCAACGACTGCGGCGGGAGCACTGCTTACGAAGCGTTCGTTTTCAAGTTTCTTGTTTACGCCCATGAGGAAGCCTTCAAGTCGCTTGATTTCGGCGAGTGCCTTTTCCTTTTCTGCTTCGCTATCCACGAGGTCGCCAAGGAGGAGTGCGTAGCGTGTGGTTTCTACCATGAAAGCAACGGCACCATCAGCGGCTTCTGTTGCAGCATCTTCGATAGTGGCGGCAGCTAACTTCTCAATGAGGGACTTGAGCGAGGAGACGGGGCATGAGGGTGTTGCAAGCACCTTCACTTCCTGACGAGGTGAGATGTTCTTGCTGTTGCGCACGGCACGAATGTTGGCGATGATGTTCTTCGCATGGTTCATAGCAGCAAGGAGGGCTTCGTCACCTTCCTGAGGTGCGGGAATCGTCATGGGGCTTACCATGATGCTTTCGCCTTCCTTACGTTCAGCAAGGTGCTGCCAAAGCTCTTCGGTGATGAAGGGCATGAAGGGGTGAAGGAGGTGGAGGAGGTGATCGAAGAAACTGAGTGCCGTAGTGTATGTAGCCGAGTCGATAGGACTGCCGTAAGCGGGTTTAATCATTTCGAGGTATGACGCTGAGAAGTCGTCCCAGAAGAGACTATACACTTCGTGGAGAGCTTCAGAGAGGCGGTACTTCTTGAAGAGGTCGCTGATTTCGGCTGCGCTCTGGCGGAGGCGTGCGGCAAACCAAAGGTTGGCTTCGTGTGACGTTTGGGGCAACTCAATTGTGGCGTCTACATTCCAACTCTTAATGAGGCGGAAGGCATTCCAAATCTTATTGCAGAAGTTGCGTCCCTGTTCGCAGAGCGTATCATCGAAGAGGATGTCGTTGCCAGCGGGAGCTGAGAACATCATGCCCATGCGCACACCATCTGCGCCGTATGTGTCGATAAGGTCGAGGGGGTCGGGTGAATTACCGAGTGACTTAGACATCTTGCGACCGAGCTTATCGCGCACAATACCAGTGAAGTATACGTTGCGGAAAGGCATATCTCCAGTGTATTCGTAACCCGCCATGATCATGCGTGCTACCCAGAAGAAGATAATGTCGGGACCTGTCACGAGGTCGGCAGTGGGGTAGTAATATTGGAGTTCTTCATTGCCAGGGTTATTGATACCCTTGAAGAGGCTGATGGGCCAAAGCCATGAAGAGAACCACGTGTCAAGAGCGTCCTCATCCTGCTTAAGGTCGGCGAGTTGGAGGTCTGCGTTGCCACTTTGTGTGCGTGCCAATTCAAGTGCCTTTTCTGCCTTTTCTGCTACAACGAATCCACCTGTGGGGAGGTAGTAGGCAGGAATTCGGTGACCCCACCAGAGCTGGCGTGAGATACACCAGTCCTTGATGTTTTCCAACCAGTGGCGGTAGGTGTTTTTATACTTTGCGGGATAGAACTTGAGTTCGTCGTTCATTACGGGAGGCAAAGCGAGATCTGCAAAGTGTTGCATCTTGAGGAACCACTGCATTGAGAGTTTGGGTTCGATAGCAACGCCTGTGCGTTCAGAGCAACCCACCTTATTGGTATAGGGTTCTACCTTTTCCATGAGACCTGCTTCTTGAAGGTCCTTCTCAATCTGACGGCGCACATCGAAGCGATCCATACCTACGTACATACCTGCTGCTTCAGAGAGGGTGCCGTTGTCGTTGAAGATGTCGATAGAGGGAAGGTTATACTTCTCGCCGAGCATATAGTCGTTGACATCGTGGGCTGGAGTAACCTTGAGGCAACCTGTACCAAACTCAACATCAACGTATTCGTCTTCAATCACAGGAATGCTACGTCCAACGATGGGCACGATAACGCGCTTTCCCTTGAGCCATTCGTTCTTGGAGTCATTAGGGTTGATACACATAGCGGTGTCACCCATGATGGTCTCAGGACGAGTAGTAGCCACTACAGCATAGCGACCCTCTGCGTCACCCTCTACCTTATATCGAAGATAATAGAGTTTAGAATTCTCTTCTTTATAAACAACTTCTTCGTCAGAAAGTGCGGTTTGTGCCGCAGGGTCCCAGTTTACCATGCGTACACCACGGTAAATCAATCCCTTGTTATAGAGGTCAACAAACACCTTGATAACGCTTTCAGAGCGCTCATCGTCCATGGTGAAAGCGGTGCGATCCCAGTCGCATGACGCACCTACACGGCGCAATTGCTTGAGGATGATACCACCGTGTTCTTCGGTCCATTCCCAAGCGTGCTTTAAGAATTCTTCACGGGTAAGGTCGGTCTTCTTAATACCGCGTTCAGCAAGGCGATTTACTACCTTTGCTTCGGTTGCAATTGAAGCGTGGTCCGTTCCGGGTACCCAACATGCATTCTTGCCCTCCATACGCGCACGGCGTACAAGGATGTCTTGAATCGTATTGTTGAGCATGTGACCCATGTGGAGTACCCCCGTAACATTGGGAGGAGGAATCACCACGGTGTATGCCTCACGACCATCGGGTTTTGAACTGAAAAGTTTATTGTCTAACCAGTATTGATACCATTTGCCTTCTACGGCATCTGGACTATATTTAGTAGCTAATTCCATGTGATAGTGATGTTGTTAAGTGATGAGCGAGGAGAGAGTAGTGAGGAGTGAGTAGTGAGGAACCCACGCGGAGTAAAGCTCCGAACGGTGGTTGTACTCTGTACTCTGTACTCTATCAGTTGTACTCTATTTATTGATTTGTTCAGTAGTAAATGTTTGAGGCAATGTGCGACAATTATAGGTTGATGCCATTACTTCGCCGTAAGCACCGGCAGAGCGGAAGACGATGATGTCGCCACGCTGCGAGGAGGGGAGGGGATAGTCTTTGGCAAAGACGTCGCTACTTTCGCAAATGGGACCTACGATGTCATAATGAGCTGTAGGAGCACCCTCGGCGCTAATGTTTTCGGTGAAGTGTAGACTTCCATACATTGCTGGGCGAATGAGCTCGGTGAACCCAGCGTCAACAATGAGGAAATTCTTGGTGTGTCCCTGCTTCACGTACAATACAGAAGACACCAATGCGCCACATTGGGCGACGATGCTTCTGCCGAGTTCGAAGTGCACTTGTTGGCCGTTTCTTACCTCAAGATTGTCTTTGAACACCTTAAAGTAGGCATTGAAATTAGGAATCGGATTTTGGTCGGGATGGTCGTAATTAATCCCTAATCCGCCTCCTACGTTGATACTTTGCGTATGGATGCCTTCGGCTTCAAGTTGCAACTGAATTTCATTGATGCGGTTGCAAAGCGCCTCGTAAACGGAGAGGTCAAGAATTTGCGAACCGATGTGGAAATGGAGACCTACGTATTCTACCGCCTCAAGTTCGTTACAAAGGCGGATGGCAGGAATGAGGTCCTCCATGGCAAGTCCGAACTTATTTTCGTGTAGTCCCGTTGTAATCTTCTCGTGAGTATGAGCGTCGACATTGGGATTCACGCGGAATGCCAATCGTGCCTTGACATTGAGTTGCTTGGCAAGGTCGTTGATGACTTCCATTTCGGGTAAACTTTCGACATTGAAGCAACTGATGCCCGCTTGGAGGGCGGTACGAATTTCTCGGTCGCTTTTACCCACACCTGCGAAAACAATGCCTTTTGGGGAGAAACCCATCTCTAAGGCACGTTGCACTTCACCACCACTGACGCAATCAATGCCAAGACCTGCTTCACGAACCAACTTCAGCAGTTCGGGGTTGGCATTCGCCTTAATTGCATAGTGAACGTGAAAATGAGGCGTTTCAGACAACTCCTTTTTGATAGCTTCAAGCGTTTGGTAAAGCAATGACGTGTTGTAGTAATAGAAAGGTCCCACCTCGCGCTCTATCTTCTGAAGCTGTTGAACGGAAACTCCTTCGTAAAAGTTAAAAGCCATATACTTTTTAGTTAAAAAGCGTCTTACTCAAAGCCTTCAATGCCGCATGCTTATCTTCTCCCTTAATGAGGAAAGAGATGTTGTGTTCAGAACCACCATAAGAAATCATACGAACGGGAATATCGGCAAGGGCATTTGTAACCTTTGCTTCAAAGCCAACATTATTCCATTGCAAGTCACCCACTACGCAGATGATGCACATATCTTCATCTACTTCAACCGTGCCGTATTTCTTGAGTTCTTCAACGATGGGGTAGATTCGGCTATTGTTGTCGATAGAGAGGCTTACTCCCACTTCAGAAGTGGTCACCATATCGATGCTGGTTTTGTAGGTTTCAAAGATTTCAAACACCTTGCGAAGGAAACCTGTAGCGAGGAGCATACGACTGCTCACAATCTTGATCGCCGTAATGTTGTCCTTTGCGGCAATGGCTTTGATTTTGCCAAACTCCATTTCATTATTGATGAGTGTGCCAGGTGCCTTGGGATCCATCGTGTTGAGCAAGCGCACGGGTACACCAGCGAAGCGAGCGGGTTGCACGCAAGTGGGGTGGAGAATCTTTGCACCGAAGTATGCCAATTCGGCAGCTTCATCGAAGTGGAGTTGACGCACGGGTTGTGTACCTTCAACGATGCGAGGATCGTTGTTGTGCATACCATCGATGTCTGTCCAGATTTGAATTTCATCAGCACCGAGCACGGCACCAATCAAGCTGGCAGTATAGTCAGAACCACCGCGTTGGAGGTTATCTACCTTACCTTCAAAATCACGGCAGATGAACCCCTGGGTGATGTAAAGGTCATAATCCGAATTTTCAGCAAGAATAGCCTTGAGGTTTTCCTCAATATACTTCATGTCGGGTTCACCGTTCTTGTCGGTCTTCATATAGTCAAGAGCGGGGAGTAACTTTACCTTCACACCAATCTCCTTGAGGTAGTTTGTCACCATATTCGTTGACATCATTTCGCCCTGTGCAAGGATGGTCTTTTCTGTGGTGTCGGTAAAGTCTGAACCAGAGAAAGAGTGGAGATACATAAACTCATCTTCAAGGAAATCAGAAGTCTTTGCCAACCATTCCTGGTTTGCATAGAGTTCCTTGATGTGCTCCATGTACTTTGCGCGTAATTTATTGATGACGTTGTTTGCCGCTTCCTTATTACCTTTCTTAAGGTAGTCAGCAATTTCAACGAGGGTATTTGTCGTGCCAGACATTGCAGAAAGGACAACAATCTTTTGTTGCTTGTCTTCAGTAATGAGCTTTGAAACTTCCTTCATACGCGAAGGAGTGCCCACTGATGTGCCACCAAATTTCAGTACTTTCATATCTGTGTTAGTGTATTTAATAATTGAAGTTTTCGCAAGTGCTTAACTTCTTAATTTATGAGTTCGAGACTATGTGACTTTAAAGTCTCAAAGATTCTTAAAGTCTTTAAGGTTAAGGATTCTTTTCTTGAATATTCATCTCCCTAACAATCTACGGTCAATTCCTCGTTATCCGCATCTTGTTCGTTAGTAGCAATAATTTGTCCGTTGGTGGGGATGATATTCCCATTTTCACACTTGTAAACGGCTGTGCCTGGGTATTCGTTAATCAAGTGAAGATTGTGAGTAA
>JAGBYW010000174.1 GCA_017628555.1 Bacteroidaceae bacterium
CCTTCGTAAGCACTGTTTGCCATAATGCCACGCACACCACCATAAACCGAGAAGTTATCTGTTACCTTGTAAGTAGCACCGAGTTGAAGACCAAACACATACTGTTCACCAATAAGGTTTTGATTGAATGAGTAACCAGCACCAGTCTGTGCCAATGAACCTCCAATGAGTTCTTCAAACATAGGAAGACCATTATTGAACTCGCACTTACCACCGCCACCAGCAACAGCGAAGTTAGCAGATACTGACCACTTGTCATTAATTACGTATGCAGCCTGAATAGAAGGAATAACGGGAGCAGTTGCCTTACCTTCGAAATAACGAGAAGTGCTGGGGTTGTTTACATTTGCACCATACAACGTATTTGAAACGTTCATCTGACGCTTCTGCATAGCCGCCTGCCAAGTTACACCGAGGTGGAAACCCTGGGGCATGAATGCTACACCTGCGGGGTTAGTGTACACACCTTCGATACCGATGATACCTTGACGAGCAGGGTTGCGGAGGAATGCAGCGTGCTGGTTTGTGTTTGTAAGAAGACCACCTGCAAATGAGGTAGCTGTAGCAGCAAGTGCTGCAAAGGTTAATACGATTTTCTTCATTTGTAAATAGTGAATTGTTAAAAACCGTTGCAAAGTTACGCTCATTTCTGCACAGCCACCAAACTTTTGTGCAAAATTTTAACTTTCACTTACATTTTGTCAACAAAACATAACATTTTGATATGCACAGATTACATAATTTTGTGCAATAAGTAAGAAGTGGGGTACTTGCCACTCGATTTTTTGCGCACGGTAGGCACTGAAGTTTTTTTGACAGAAGGACATAAGAGCATAAGGGGCAAGGGAATGCAGAGAACTTTTTGTTCTTTTGTTCTTATGCCCTTTTGTCCACACCTATAATATATGTGCTAACTTCCATAAGCCAAAATCTACTCCTTTTGTCGAAAATATTAAACAGCGTTGCGCTTAAAATTTAACAAGAATCCATTACTAAAAAAACTATATCTATTGTAGTGAAAATTATTAGTAACATAAAAAAAATTATTAGTAACCTTTTTTAAAATATATTACTAATAATTTTAGGTATGTTTAACACGCTGATTACCAGACGCTTCGAGGTGCGAAAAATTGTTACAGTTTTGAGTCCTCCAAATGTGCTTTATGCGTGGAGGTATTGTATGGGGAGGAGGAAAGGTGCGGCAGGAGTTATGTTATACAACATATCCATTCTCTTTTGCTCAGTAAAATATTCTTCATAACTTGCGCTCGTTTTTGGGACACTGCGCGTTTGGCGAAGCGCCCTCGAAGCAAGTACCAAGATTTACTAACCTATTTAATTGTAAAAAGTAAATACCATGAAAGTTTACAATTCTCAAGAAATTAAGAACATTGCCCTGCTTGGTAATGATGGATCGGGTAAGACCACTTTGACGGAGTCGTTGCTTTATCATAGTGGTCAGATTAGTCGTCGTGGTCGTATCACTCAGAAGAATACCGTGAGTGACTACTTCCCCGTTGAGCACGATTACGGATACTCTGTATTCTCAACCGTGTTCCACACTGAATGGAAGGGCAAGAAGTTGAATATCATTGACTGCCCTGGTAGTGACGACTTCGTGGGCGCTGCCTTGACTGCGCTTAACGTAACCGACACGGCTGTGTTGCTTATAAACGGTCAGTTTGGTCCTGAAGTTGGTACTCAGAACCATTTCCGTTATACCGAAAAGTTGCAGAAGCCCGTTATTTTCCTCGTGAATCAGCTTGACGATGACAAGTGTGATTACGACCAAATTCTTGAGGACTTGCAAACAATTTATGGTTCAAAGGTAGTTCCCGTTCAGTACCCCCTGAATCCCGGTGCTAACTTCAACTCGCTCATCGACATCATCTTGATGAAGAAATTGACATGGGCGGCTGAAGGCGGTGAACCTACTATCGAAGATATCCCCGAAAGCGAAAAGGCTAAGGCAGAAGAATTGCACAAGGCGCTCGTAGAAGCTGCGGCTGAAAACGACGAGGCGTTGATGGAAAAGTTCTTCGAAACCGAATACCTCACCGAAGACGAAATGCGCGAAGGTATCCGCAAGGGTATGGTGACACGCTCTATTTTCCCCGTGTTCTGCGTATGCGCAGGCAAGGATATGGGTGTAGGTCGCTTGATGGAGTTCTTGGGTAATGTAGTGCCCCACGTTGATGAAATGCCCGCCGTTTACAACACACGCGGTGAAGAAGTGAAGCCCCTACCCGACGCTCCCACATCTGTATATTTCTTCAAGACAGGCGTAGAACCTCACATCGGTGAAGTGCAATACTTCAAGGTGATGAGCGGTGTGCTCAAGGAAGGCGACGACCTTACGAATGCCGACCGCGGTTCGAAGGAACGCATGTCACAGCTCTTCGTTTGCTCGGGTGCTAACCGTGAGAAGGTAGAACAACTCTCAGCCGGCGATATCGGTTGCTCGGTAAAACTTAAGGACGTACGCACAGGCAATACGCTCAACGCTAAGGATTGCGAACACCGCTTCAATTTCATCAAGTATCCCAATGCGAAGTACACACGTGCGATTCGTGCCGTGAACGAAGCCGATACTGAAAAAATGATGGCGGCGCTTACACGCATGCGTCAGGAAGACCCCACATGGGAAGTAGAACAGAGCAAGGAGTTGCGCCAGATTCTCGTGCACGGTCAGGGCGAATTCCACTTGCGTACCTTGAAGTGGCGCCTTGAAAATATTGACAAGATTCAGATTGAGTTCTACCAGCAGCGCATCCCCTATCGCGAAACCATCACTAAGGCTGCGCGTGCCGACTACCGCCACAAGAAGCAATCAGGTGGTGCTGGTCAGTTTGGTGAAGTACACCTCATCGTTGAACCCTATCAGGACGGCATGCCCGACCCAACAGCTTACACCTTCGGCGGTCAGGAAATCCGCGTAAACATCAAGGGCAAGGAAGAAATTGACCTTGAATGGGGCGGTAAGTTGGTATTTATCAACAGCGTAGTAGGTGGCGCCATCGACGCACGTTTCATGCCCGCCATCCTTAAGGGCATCATGAGCCGCATGGAGCAGGGTCCGCTTACGGGCAGTTATGCTCGCGACGTGCGCGTAGTGGTTTACGATGGTAAGATGCACCCCGTAGATTCTAACGAACTCTCCTTCATGCTCGCCGGTCGTAATGCGTTCAGCCAGGCGTTCCGCGAAGCAGGTCCGAAGATTCTCGAACCCATCTACGACGTAGAAGTATTCGTTCCCGCCGACAAGATGGGTGACGTGATGAGTGACCTTCAGGGACGCCGCGGTATGATTGTGGGCATGAACTCAGAAAATGGTTACGAAAAGCTTCAGGCAAAGGTGCCCTTGAAGGAAATGTCAACTTACTCAACTACCTTGAGTTCAATCACTGGTGGTCGCGCTTCGTTCATCATGAAGTTTGCTTCTTACGAACTCGTTCCTGGCGACATCCAGAGCAAGCTCATTGCTGAAAACGAACAGAAGGACGCTGAATAATCTTTACAAAATCTTTCTATGAGAATGGGGAGTGCACGCGTGGCACTCCCCATTTCTTGTAACTATGTACATCTTCACTATAATAGTGGACTGAAAATTTTACCCTCCTCCTCATGTTTGAAATTATTGCTGTCTGGTAAACTTTTTGAGAAGTAACGGCCTGAAAGGCCAATAAGCATCCAGCCCAGGGCAACGCCCTGGGTATATGGACGTTTGGGGTTGCGCCCTGAAAGGGCAAAAGCATTTAAGCTCAGACTTGTATAATTGCTTTTGCCCTTTCAGGGCGCAAGTCTCGACTGCAACAACACCCAGGGCGTTGCCCTGGGCTAATGGCTTTATCCCCTTTCAGGGGAATCATCCAAGCTGTGGGGCTTATA
>JAGBYW010000175.1 GCA_017628555.1 Bacteroidaceae bacterium
CATCCAAGGATGCTGTCCTTTTTTTGTATTTAAGAGAAAAGTAATCGGCACTTAGTTGAAAATGATTGGGAGTTAGTTTGAAATAACTTACTAATGTTTTTAGGTATAATAACTCTGTTTATCCTGATGAAAATTTCTATGCAGATTTTGATAAGTATGATTAGAAAGAAAAAATGTAAAAGTATGTTCAGTTTCATCGGAAAATTATACTTTTGCTTGTGTAAGACACAAATGAAATGTTATACCTTATAAATTTTTGACTATGAATTTTCAAAAACTTGCAGATCAGTACAAATCAGAACTGCTTGACAAAGTGATTCCTTTCTGGTTGGAAAAGTCACAGGATAAGGAATTCGGTGGTTTCTTTACTTGCCTTGAGCGCGACGGTTCGGTGTTTGATACCGATAAGTTTATTTGGCTTCAGGGGCGTGAAGTATGGATGTTTGCTACATTGTATAATAAGGTTGAGAAAAAGCAGGAGTGGCTTGATGCAGCTATTCAGGGTGCTGAGTTCTTGAAGAAATATGGTCATGATGGTAACCTTAATTGGTATTTTGCGCTCGACCGTGAAGGACATCCCCTCGTAGAACCTTACAATATTTTCTCTTACACCTTTGCCGTTATTGCCTTTGGTCAGTTGGCAATAGCAACGGGTAATGAAGAGTATGCTGATATTGCCAAGAAGACATTTGACATTGTGCTTTCAAAGGTCAATAATCCCAAGGGTAAGTGGTCAAAGGCTTCGCCTGGTGCGCGTGCACTCAAGAGTTTTGCGTTGCCCATGATTCTTTGTAATGTGGCGCTTGAAATTGAACCCCTTTTGGAACCTGCCTTCCTTGAAGAAAAAATTAAGGAGTGTGTGCATGAAGTGATGGATGTATTCTATCGTCCTGAATTGGGGCTTATCGTTGAGCATCTTGGGGTGAACAATGAATTGGTGGATTGCATGGACGGCAGATTGTTGAATCCTGGTCATGCGATCGAAGCTATGTGGTTCATCATGGACCTCGGTAAGCGTCTTGGCGACCAAGCCCTTATTGACAAGGCAGTAGATATCGCTTTGAAGGAGGTTGAGTATGGTTGGGACCATCAGTATGGTGGTATCTTCTACTTTATGGATCGTCTCGGTCATCCCTTGCAACAATTGGAATGGGACCAGAAACTCTGGTGGGTGCATATCGAAACGCTCATTACCATGATTAAGGGGTATCAACTTACGGGCAACCAAAAGTGCCTTGAATGGTTTGAGCGCATCCACGATTACACTTGGTCACACTTCGCAGATGCAGAATATCCCGAATGGTTTGGTTATCTCAACCGTCAGGGCGAAGTGTTGCTCACACTCAAGGGCGGTAAATGGAAGGGATGCTTCCACGTTCCCCGTGGACTCTTCCAGTGTTGGACTATTTTGGATGAAATTGCTAAACGCTAAAGAATTATCACGTTATGATATTGGCACACCTTTCGGATTGTGAGCGCTATGAAGCGCTCCATCCGTTGTTTAAGCAAGTATTTGATTATGTAAAGTCAAATGATTTGTTGCATGTTCCTGCAGGTCGTATTGTTATAGATGGTGACAAACTATTTATAAATGTAAGTGATGCTAATTTAGTTCCTGCGGAAAGTCAGAAACAGGAGGTTCATCGTAAATACATCGACATTCATTTCCCCTTAAGTGGTGCTGAAATCGTGGGATGGTCGCCCCTTTCAAGATTGAACGAGAGTGAAGCGCCATTTGATGTGGAAAATGATTTCGCACTTTATGCTGAAACGCCTTCTACGTATTTTACTGTAAATCCAGGGGAGTTCTACATCGTATGTCCCGAAGATGGTCATGCTCCTATTATAGGCGAAGGCGTGTTGCGTAAATTGATAGTTAAAGTTCTAATTTAGCTTGCTCGCATTTAGTATTTTTAAGTTAATCGGATGATGGAGATAGAACTGTTGCTTTGCATCTTTTTATCTATCCTCTTCGGTTTCAGTAATTAGTTTGTGGCAACTCTGAAATATCCCCTTGAAGGGCGTGAGAAGTTCTTCTCTTGCTTTTCAAGGGACTTTTGTGATTCTCCCGCTCTGTACACTTCGCTTTACAAAGTTTTATACTTTTTTTCAAAAAATGGTTATACTGTGTATAAAAAAATGAGTGAATGTTTTGCTGAAAAAAGAGTGTGATGTAAATTTGCCAAATAAGTTAAAAATGCTATATTCCACTAATTATTTATGGGAGGTTTTTTCGGCACGGTGAGTCAGCAGCAATGTATCACCGATTTGTTTTACGGCACTGATTATAATTCACATCTTGGCACCCGTCGTGGCGGTATGGCTACATATTGTAGCAAAAAGGGATTTTCGCGTTCAATCCACAATTTAGAGAATACCTATTTCCGCACTCGTTTTGAGGAAGAGTTAGATGAGTTTCCTGGAAACGCTGGCATTGGTATCATAAGTGATACTGACGCACAACCACTTTTGATGAATTCTCACCTTGGGCGTTTTGCCATTGTGACGGTTGCGCGTATAAATAACATTGAAGATTTAGCACAACGCTTGTTAAGCGAAGGGTTACACCTTTCAGAATTTAGTTCTGGAAAGATCAATCCTACTGAACTTATCGCTCTTTTGATTATACGTGGAAAAACCTTTGTGGAGGGTATTGAGAATGTATTTCGTGAAGTCAAAGGTTCATGCTCCTTGTTATTGCTTACAGAAAATGGAATCATTGCTGCTCGTGATTCCTGGGGGCGCACTCCCGTTGTAATCGGTGCTAAAGATGGGGCAATGGCGGTGTCAAGCGAGTCTACAGCTTTCCATAATCTTGGGTATAAGATTTACACTTATCTTGGTCCTGGTGAAATAGTTCACCTGCG
This sequence comes from Bacteroidaceae bacterium, assembly GCA_017628555.1. Taxonomy (GTDB): domain Bacteria; phylum Bacteroidota; class Bacteroidia; order Bacteroidales; family Bacteroidaceae; genus Alloprevotella. The sequence goes on from JAGBYW010000175.1 coordinate 2,868, forward strand.
TCCTAATGCGATGGATCAATTACGTGCTCCCAATAAACGTATGCAGGTGTGCTCTTTCTTATGGGTATATTACGGATTCCCCACTTCTTGTTACGAGGGCATAAACGTGGAAGATATGCGTTTTAAATGTGGCGAAGCTATGGGTAAGAAAGATACGACAGAAGCTGATTTCTGTTGTGGTATTCCTGACTCTGGAGTAGGGATGGCTTTAGGGTATGCTGCTGGGCATGGTGTTCCTTACCGACGCGCAATTTCAAAGTATACTCCCACTTGGCCTCGTTCGTTTACTCCGCGTAATCAAGAAATGCGTTCTTTAGTGGCAAAGATGAAGTTGATTACAAATAAGGATATGCTTCATGGTAAACGAGTTATCTTCTGTGATGATAGCATTGTGCGTGGTACTCAACTTAAGGATAAAGCTAAGGAACTTGTTGCCGATGGTGCAAGTGAGGTACATATGCGTATTGCTTGCCCACCACTTTTTCACGCTTGTCCGTTCTTAAATTTCACTTCCTCAAAGGGGGATATGGAGCTTATTACACGACAGTTGATTCAACAATTTGAAGGTGATAGTGTTAAAAATATTGAACGATATAGCGAGACAGGAACGCCTGAGTATGAGCGTATTGTCAATACTATCGCAGAGCGCCTTTCGTTGAGCACACTTAAATATAGCACGATTGAGGATCTTGTTGAAAGTATAGGACTACCTAAGTGTCGACTTTGTACGCATTGTTTTGATGGAAGTAGCAAGTTTACTCTTGATGAAGTAAATCTTGAACAATAATAGGTTAATAATTTGATTATTAGAGGCGAGACGACTCTGCATTATATCTGCAATAGTTGCCTCGCTTTTTTATTTATCTAAATATTTTTTATGCAGCATAATCGAATAATTCTACCCGAGAAAACGACTGATGGAAGTCACACTCTTTACATTCCCGAACTTGATGAACACTATCATTCTGTAAAAGGTGCGCTTACCGAATCCCTTCACATTTATTGTGGTTTAGGGTTGAATCATTTTGTCGAAACTCATTGCGACAAAATGTATGTCAATGTTTTTGAGGTCGGATTTGGCACAGGGTTAAATGCACTTCTTACCATGGAAATGGCAATAGAAAAGCAACTTCAAGTTCATTATACTACAGTGGAGTTGTATCCTTTGACTTGGGAACAATTATCTCCATTAGGATATAGTGAGTCTGTTGGATTTCAACAGATACATCAATTACCCTGGGAAACGGAGGAGAGAGTGAATGAACATTTTATACTTCACAAGTTGCATAAAGATGTCTTAACAATGGAAATTCCTCATGAGATAGATGTGGTGTATTTTGATGCGTTTGCCCCAGAAAAGCAACCTGAATTATGGTGTGAATCACTGCTTCAATGTATTTATGATCATATGGCAGAAGATGGAGTGCTCACTACTTATTGCGCCAAAGGAGCAGTACGTCGTATGCTTCAGCAAGTTGGATTTAAAGTGGAGCGTCTTCAGGGTCCTCCAGGAGGTAAACGAGAAGTATTGAGAGCTCTAAAAGTTAAACAGGTGCTAAATTGAGTTGTTTTATTTTGTGTAATTTTCCTTATTTTTCTAAATATAAGTTGCTTGCATTCAAATATAACTTCTTAACTTTGCAAAAAGTATATTCACAAATTTTATAATACATTTATGGAAAAGATTGTTGGGCTTATTAACGCCCCATTTACTCCCTTTTATGCTGATGGTTCTGTAAATTTCGAACCCATCCCTGCTTATGCCGCTTTGCTTGCACGCAATGGTTTGAAGGGTGTATTTATCAATGGTAGTTCAGGTGAAGGTTATATGCTCACCGAAGAAGAGCGCATGCAACTTGCTGAAGCATGGATGGCTGCCGCTCCCGAAGGTTTCAAGGTGATTGTTCACGTGGGCAGCACCTGCGTGAAGAGCAGTAATCGCCTTGCGGCTCACGCTCAAAAGATTGGTGCGTGGGGTGTTGCTGTAATGGCTCCTCCGTTTCCAAAAGTTGCTCGCATTGAGGAACTTGTGAAGTATTGTGAAGAAATTGCTTCAGGTGCTCCTGACCTTCCTTTCTACTTCTACCACATCCCCGCTTTTAACGGTGCTTTCCTCTCTATGCTTGACTTCTTGAAGGCTGTTGACGGACGTATCCCCAACTTTGCCGGCATCAAGTATACGTTTGAAAGTCTTTACGAATACAACCGTTGCCGTCGTTATAAGAATGGCAAGTTTGATATGCTCCATGGTCAAGATGAAACCATCCTTCCTTGCCTCGCTATGGGCGGTGCACAGGGTGGCATTGGTGGCACTACGAACTACAACGGTGCTGTGCTCTCGGGCATTATCGACGCGTGGAATCAGGGCGACCTTGAAAAGGCACGCGAACTCCAGGAATTTGCTCAGGACGTTATCGATGTCATCTGCCATTTCCGTGGCAACATCGTGGGCGGTAAGCGCATCATGAAGTTGATTGGTCTTGACCTCGGTCCTAACCGCACACCCTTCCAGAATATGACCGATAAGGAAGAAGCGCGCATGAAGCAAGAACTCGAAGCCATTAACTTCTTTGAACGTTGCAATAAATAAGGTATGATGTTTCTCAACAGAATATTTTCGCTTGTGCTCCTGCTCGTGGTCACCACGGTGGGAGCATTTGCTCAAAATGACAATAGGTTCAACCAAGTCAATTTTAACGCCCTTGCGCCCCTTGAGGTGTCAGTGGGGCAGGGAATTTCAGCCCCCTTTGTGGGTGTTGTTGGTGACAAGATTGTAGTTGTAGGCGGTTGTAATTTCCCCGGTGTGCCTGCCGCAGAGGGTGGCACTAAGGAGTTTTATGGCAGTGTTTACACGTATGAAGCTTCGTCATGGAGTAAGCATGCGCTTTCCGTTCCTGCCGTTGCCTACGGTGTGAGCGTGCAAGTGCCTGAGGGGCTTGTGTGCATCGGTGGTGCTGGTGCAGGTGGGGCAACCTCTGCCGTTTACTTGTTGAGCGAGAAAGATGGTGCGCTTCAAACCACCACACTCCCCGCATTGCCCGAGGCAAAGAGCGAAGCGGCAGGTGCGTATGATGGCACGTATATCTATGTGGCAGGGGGTGAAACCAATTCCGCTTTCCGCTTGAAGTATGAAGATGGCAAGTGGGATGCGAAGTGGGAAAACCTTCCCGCGCTCTCCGGACGTGTGCGTAAGCAACCCGCAGGTGTGGTGCAATCCGCCGCTATAAGCAAGCATTTCTACCTCTTTGGCGGCTTTGCTCCAGCCACAGCGTCAGACACGGCGTATGTTCATTCCGACGGTCTTTATTACGATGCAAAAGCTGAAAAGTGGTGCCCCACAGCTCCCGTTGTGATTGACGGCAAGGAGTGTGCCATTGTCGGTGCTTCGGCTGTGACATCGGGCGTTGCTCACGTTGCAGTGCTGGGCGGTGTGAATAAGGACGTCTTTACGCGCGCCTTGAACCATCCCGAGGAAGGCTATCTGACGCATGCTCCCGAGTGGTATCAATTTAACCAAGAGATCTTCCTTTACCACACCATCACGAATTCATGGGTGAGCGAAGCACAGAGTGAGAAGATTGCGCGTGCAGGTGCCGCCGTAGTTCCTTATCAAGGTAGTTGGTATGTCATTGGTGGAGAATCAAAGCCCGGTGTGCGCTCTGCGGATGTCACAGAAGTGTCAATGGAGCAGCGCGTAGGTTTCGGATGGCTCAACTGGACCGTGCTCATCGTTTACATGCTCGGCATGCTCGGTTTGGGTTATTTCTTCATGCTCCGCGAAAACTCCTCTGAAGACTTCTTCAAGGGTGGGGGACGCATCCCCTGGTGGGCGGCTGGTATCTCCATCTATGCCACAATGCTCAGTGCCATCACTTACATGGCCATCCCCGCAAAGGCGTATGCCACGGACTGGACCTACTATCCCATGCTCATCACCATCCTCTTGGTGTCATTCCCCGTTATTAAGTATTTCTTGCCCTACTTCCGCCGTCTCAACATCACGAGTGCGTACGAGTATCTCGAAATGCGCTTCAACCTCTCTACGCGCTTGATTGCTTCAGCGCTCTTCATCGTGTTTATGGTGGCGCGCACGGCGCTCGTGCTCTACCTCCCCTCGTTGGCGCTCACGGCTGTTACGGGCATTGACATTTACACCTGCATCATCCTCATGGGGCTTATCACCATCGTTTATTGCACGATGGGCGGTGTCGAAGCCGTAGTGTGGGGCGACGTCGTTCAGGGTATTATCCTTGTGGGAGGCGCTTTCTTGGCAGCAGGTTATCTTATTTTCAACACCGAGGGCGGTGCATCAGGTTTCTTCGACATCGCCATCGCTAACGACAAGTTCCGCCTCTTCGATTATGCCTTCGACCTCACCAGCGCCACCTTCTGGGTAGTCATCCTTGGTGGGTTGGCCAATAACCTCATCTCTTACACGTCCGACCAAACCGTCATCCAGCGTTACATCACTACGAAGGACGAAAAGAGCGCAGGTCGAAGCATCTTGATGAACGGCATCATGTCCGTGTTCATCAGCGTGTCGTTCTACGTTATCGGTACGGGTCTCTACACATTCTACCAGACTCACCCCGCCGAACTCGACTTCACGATGCAGAAGTCTGACGCCATCTTCCCCTTCTTCATGATGAGTCAGATGCCCGCGGGCGTAGCCGGTTTGCTTATTGCTGCCATCTTTGCCGCAACGATGTCCACGATTTCATCAAACATCAGTTCGGTTTCAACGGCCTTCAGTGTGGACTTCTACCGCCGCTTCAAGTTGAACGTTACAGACAAGCAGATGCTCCGCGTAGCGCGCCTTTCATGCATGCTCTCTGGTTTGCTTGGCGTAGGTTTGGCGCTTCTTATGGCAACGTGGAACATCCTCTCGCTCCTTGACTATTTCAACACGATTCTCGGTCTTCTCTCCAGCGGAATCGGAGGTTTGTTCCTCATCGGCATCTTCTTCAAGCGCGTGGGCGGAGTGGCCGCACTCATCGGATTCTTCACGGGCGAAGCCGTTGTCTTCTGGCTCAATTTCCGCACCGACATCAGCTTCCTCCTCTACGGATTCATCGGCATGTTCGTGTGCGTCCTTGTGGGCGTCATGCTCAGCATTTTCCCCGCCTTCCGCTCCACACAAGCACAGCGCATAGATGTTTAAATAGTTTTTAGAGTACAGAGTATTTCTAGAGTACAGAGAACAGAGTTCAGCTGCCTTGCGGAGTGAGAACGCCCTGTAAGGGCATAATCTACATAGCGAAGGGCAACGCCCTGGACAGAGTACAGTTGCCATCCGGCATGTAAATACACTTGACAAGTAGGGACGCACGGTTCGTGCGTCCTTATTTTATTGTGCCGCATATAGGGGGAAAGGACGCAACCCGCAAGGGAACTCATGACGCGGATATGCCCCCATGATGAAGGACGCACGAGCCGTGCATCCCTACCCAGCCAAGTGAGAGTTCCCCCATGAAAAAAGATGCGTTGGGTATAGAGAAGCAATCATATTTTATATTACCTTTGCAAGCAAAGACTATTGGTGTTTCACTTTTTATAATAAAAACAACCTATGAAATCTATTCCATCCACCCTTCTCTGCATACTGATGCTTATGGTGTGTGTGCAGTGTGGTTAACGCACAAACCAGGGAGAAACCTAAGAAATTGATTATCGCAGTCAATACGCCTCATGGAGTTGGGTATTTCACGGATAACAAGGGGACTTTCCTCTTCAATAAGCAGTTTGAGAGGGTAAGAAAATTCTCTGAAGGCCTTGCCTGTGTCGAGCAAAACGGCAAAGATGGCTTTATCAACACCAAGGGAGAGGTAGTCATTCCTTGCATTTATGACTGGGTGGGGGAATTCTCAGAAGGCCTTGCCCTTGTCGAGCAAAACGGCAAATGGGGCTATATCAACTCCAAGGGGAAGGTAGACGTTCCTTGCATTTATGACGATGCGTGGAGTTTTTCAGAAGCCTTGCCCGTGTCAGCCAAAACGGCAAATGGGGCTTTATCAACACTAAGGGAGAGGTAGTCGCACCTTGCATTTATGACAGTGCGTTGAACTTCTCTGAAGGCCTTGCCGGTGTCCAGCAAAACGGCAAATGTGGCTTTATCAACACCAAGGGAGAGGTAGTCGTACCTTGCATTTATGACGGGGAGAAGAATTTCTCTGAAGGCCTTGCCCCTGTCAAGCAAAACGGCAAATGTGGCTTTATTAACACCAAGGGAGAGGTAGTCGTACCTTGCATTTATGACGATGTGTGGGACTTCTCTGAAGGTTTTGCCTGTGTCGAGCAAAACGGCAAAGAAGGCTTTATCAACACCAAGGGAGATGTAGTCGTGCCTTGTATTTTTGATGATGCATGGGGATTCTCTGAAGGTCTTTCTCGTGTCAATCAAAACGGCAAAAGGGGCTTTATCAACACCATGGGAGAGGTAGTCGTACCTTGCATTTATGACGGGGCGGGGAGTTTCTCTGAAGGTCTTGCTCGTGTCAAGCAAAACGGCAAATGTGGCTTTATTAACACCAAGGGAGAGGTAGTCGTACCTTGCATTTATGACGATGTGTGGGACTTCTCTGAAGGTCTTGCCTACTTCAAGCAAAACGACAAATATGGTTATATCAACACCAAGGGAGAGGTAGTCATTCCGTGCATTTATGACCTTGCGGAGTACTTCTCTGAAGGCCTTGCCCGTGTCAAGCAAAACGGCAAATGCTCCATCATCAACACCAAGGGAAAAGTCATTGTGGCTGAGTATGACGTGGTATTAACCTTTTGGTCCGTAGTAGAACTGTAATTTTGACAGCGTACAAATAACAGATAACAACAGCCATTCGGTATAGAAATACACTTGAATAAGTAGGGACGCACGGCTCGTGCGTCCTTATTTGTTTTCAGACAATCCAACAGAAATTTTTCAGACAGAAGAACAAAAGAACATATTATTTATCAACAGATTTAACAGATTTAACGGTTTTTCGTTGTAGGACAAGAATCTGTAGAATCCCTGTAATCACGTTGATAAAAATACTTATGTACTTATGTTCTTTTGTCAAGATAAACCTGTTGATAAAACTTTTGTTCTTCTGTCCAAAAGCGCTACTGTCTCACGAGCGACATGTTCGGATTCTTCGGACTCAATTCATATCGCATCTTGCTGGAGGGCGTGAAGCGCACGAGGACGGCACGGATGTTTTTCTCGCCTTCAAACTCTTCCTCCGTTGCAGCCGCCTTTGAGGAAATGCGGGCGTGAAACGAACCGAGGTCGCCGAGTCGCACACTCTGCCCATTGCGCAGACATCGAATCACCTGCGTCTGCAAGGCGTCGAGCACGGCCTTCACGTCCGCCGAGTTCACGGTACACGTAGCCGAAATATTTTCAGCAATTTCTTCAAGCTTCACGGGAGTCACAGGAATCGCACTCGCGTGGTAAGCATACTCTTTCGTGATAGGATTTTTGCGGGAAATAAGTAAGTACTTGATCATAAATTTTAGGTTATTAGGTTTTAAGGTTATTAGGTTTTTAGGAGGTGAGGTAAAAGTGAGGAGTGAAATCAGTTAGTAGTGAGGAGTGAGTAGTGAGGAGTCCATGCGGATGAAAAACATCGTGAGGAGTTTTCACTTGACCAGTAGGGACGCACGGCTCGTGCGTCCGTAATTCACGCGCGCTTTTTCAATTGATACGATGCGAAATGTCTAACAGGGGCGGACGCACGGATCGTGCGTCCCTACAGGTTAATGGTAGTCCCGCTTAATTTCCCAATTCTCCCTAAACTAATTGAGAATTAGTTGAAAATAAGAGTGAGTTAGTTTGAATTAAGAGAGAGAAATTAGTTAGTAGTTAGGAGTCCGTGCGTAGTGAAAAAACGATGGAGTCGCAATGTGAAGAATCTCCCCGCAAGGACTCCTAACTCCTCTCTCCTCACTTCTCACTAATTTACAGGCACGACTGCACCCCAAAAGTAGTGGCGATGGCGGTAAGCACGGTGATGATGATTTGCAGGATTTGCTTCCAGACAGGTGATTTGGTTTGCATAGATATTAAGGTTATTAGGTTGTGAGGTTTTAAGGTTATAAGGTTATGAGGTTGTGAGGTTGTGAGGTTTAAGGAGGAAGTAAGTCCGGACGGCGCTCTCCCCATGTTCATAGGGATTTCTGTCCCCCGATAACGGGGGAACCGAAGGGGGTGGGGACCGCCTCGGCGGTGAGGGGGTGCGAATACAGGTGAGTAGTTAGTAGTGAGTAGTTTTGCCATGCGGATTATTATCAGCACCCTCTCACCACTTCGTGGTCCCCTCTCCCTATAAACAGGGGGAGAGCGCCATCTGGTCTTTTTACCCATGCGGTGCGCGCATCCCGCAAGGCCGTTAACCTTTCACCTTTCACCGTTTCCTTTGCAAAGATACAACACGGAAGGGGCGCGGTGAGAATTAGTGAGAATTAGTGGGGTAGAAAATTTGATTTTCTTTAGCAGTTTTGGGGTGTCATGCAAGCGAGTGGAGTGAGTGCGTGACATGTCACGCGTGACAAGGGGGTATTTTTGTAGCAACAAATAAGGACAACTGTATTTGCTATAGTATAGAGGGTATAATAATATTTAAATATTATTATACTTATTTTTCTTTATCTAATTATGTAC
>JAGBYW010000176.1 GCA_017628555.1 Bacteroidaceae bacterium
CAAATACCGAATCGCTAGTCATGGAAATCCTGTAGCGGCAATAATTGTAGGTGAACGTCTCTGGGATTGCCTGCTCAATGCGCGTCATAACAAAGTTTTCAACAGGAGTATGCTCCTTCAGTCCATCAAACCAAAACTTCAGATAATACTTTGCGTTAAATAGGTTGCGCCAGGCCTCTTCGGATTTCGGGTGTTTCTTTACCTCCGCTTCCCAAGCCTCAGCCTGACGGGCATACCACGCCGAATCCTGCCCCGAAATGATTACGGCACGCACGGGTTCAGCCTGCTGCGCCACGAGTGAATTTGCGGTTGCAAGCAACAGGGCGAGAGCGAGGATACATCTATGTGTCTTCATAGGATTACAAATTTTAGTGGGTTACAGTTAGAATTTCATGTAAGTAAGATGGCCATTCATAACTGCATACGCACAAAGGAAGCAAAGGTTCCCCAAATGGCAAAAATTATCTCCGAGTTAATTTGAATTAAGTGGGAGATAAATCAAACTAACTCGGAGATAAATTATTTCTTCGCCCAAGTATTTGCCAGCACCACGCAGATGAGGGTGACAAGAACGAAGATGGGAGTGGCGATGATGCTGATATACGGGAAGTAGAGCAAGGTCAAAACGAAGCCTGCGGAGAGGAGCAACAGGAGGGCGATGATGAGGCGCAGGCGCTTGATGTTATACTGCGCGCGCTCCTGTTCCGAAGCCGTGTTGTATCCCGCAATAAGGTTATCTCCTTTACCGAAATACACCACGAGGGCAAGCACGAGGAAGAAGGCGGATAGGGAGTAGAGGATAAAGTTTTCCATACTTGCTTAATTACTTAAATGCTTGCTACTTCAAGGCTTTGCCGTCCGAAAACGCCTTACCCACTTGCGCACCAAGGGCATGATAGGCATGGTTAATGGGATTGTAGGTAATAAGCGCCATCTTATTGATATCAGGTTTACCATCCGCATCCAAGTATTGCTCATCAACAAGAATGTTCACAATTTCCGCCACGATGTAATAGCCCTCGTCGCTCACATCAATCTTCTTGACGATGCGACATTCCAAGGACATAGGAAAGTTCATGAATACGGGGGCATTAACGTACTCACTCTTCACAGCAGTCCAACCCGCCTTCTGCATCTTTGCGGGATCGTTTTTCGCACTAACGATGCCCACGAAATCAGCAGCCACCATGGTCTCCTTGGTAGCGAATGCCACGGTGAAATCCGAGCAACGGTCAAGGTTCTCAGTAGTGGCATGCGCCCCCATTGAGATCATGATTTCCTTCATGTCCCATTGCCCACCCCAAGCTGCGTTCATCGCGTTCGGGGTTCCGTCTTCGTTGTAAGTTCCTATGATTAAAACGGGCTGCGGAAGCATCCACGCTTTGGGTCCAAAGTTTTTCATAAAAATATACCTCAACTACTTTTTCCTTCTATCCCAATAAATCTGCAAAAGTGTGAAGCCTACACTCATCGCAGCACCCTGGAGAGCAGCGGCGACAAAGTCAAAAGAATCTTTGCTTATCCATTGCCACAAGAGGTCGAATGCCATGAAGATGGGGACTAAAATAAGGGCAAGCAATACGTACTTCATAATTTTCTTGTTCATAATATTTAATTTTAAGATTCAAGGTTTTAAGGTCGCTCCGCTTTTAGGTTATAAGGTCCTTGCGGTGAAAAACTCACAACCTTAAAACCTCACGACCTAACAACCTACTCCACCACCTTAATCTTACCCAAATCGCGGGGCTTGGCATTGGGCGCTTCGTCGGGATAACCTACGGCGAGGAAGTAGCGGAGTTTGTAGCCGGGGGTGAAACCTAATTTGTTGAGGTAAGGTTTTGCGGATGCGCTGGAGTTCATGAAGATGGAGGGCGCAGCCATGATGCAGGTGCCGAGTCCGAGTTCCTGCGCCGCAAGGCACATGTTTTCGCCCATGAGTCCAACATTGATGAGCGTCATGCCCAGTTCATCGTCAGGACACGCCACGGCGATGAGCGCCATAGCGTTGCGAAAGGCATTGCGAAAGCCGGGCGCATCGCTATTTACGAATTGCGGCATTTCCTGCTTCATCAATTCGGTCACTTCGTTCATGTAGTTGGCATCGTCAAGGATGCGCACCTCCCACTCCTGCTTGTTCATGGCATTGGGAGCATTTACGCCACACTCGGCAATCTGTTGCAAGAGTTCGCGAGGCACGGGCGTTTCCTTATATTGGCGAATAGAGCGACGCGCCATGATGGCGTCGATTACGGGAGTGTCACTGTTGTTCATAGTCGTGTTTTCGTTTTGACAACCTGTGAGCGAAAGCAACGCGGTCAAGGCTGTCAGGGTTAATGTTTTGAGTTTCATTTTTGTATATGGGAATTGGTGAAATTTAAGTCCGAGTTAATTTGAAATAAGTCCGAGTTAATTTGAAATAATCGGCACTTAGTTTTTGGCACTTGGGAACTACTGAAAATTCCTATGGCAAATATAGGAAAAGATACGGAAACTGTTGCCACGCTCCGCGTCAGGGCGTAAAATAAATGCGCTTTTCGCCACCGCACCTTTGCCCTGTCGGCAAAAATATGCAATTTTGCACGAACTGCACTTTGCTAAAAATCAAACGCATCTTATGCCCTTACTCCCCATCGTCTTACTGCTCCTCATCCTCCTGCCCGACATTTATATCTGGTGGGGATATGTGCGCGGAAATCTTGCTCCCGTGTGGAGCACCCTCTATTGGTTGCCCCTGTTGCTGACGGTCGGGGGCATCGTGTGCTTTATGACGGGACACGCTAACCATTGGGTGCTCAAAGCCACCTTCTGCTTATTCCTTTGTTTCTGCCTGCCGAAAATACTGTTCACACTCTTCTCTTTGGTGGGCAAACTCTTAGGACTGCTCCACCCCTTGTGTGGCACGGTCGGCACATGGTCGGGCGTAGCAGTTGGATCGCTCACCTTTGGTATGGCACTCTACGGTTTTATCTGGGGATGGCAACGCTTAGAAGTGCACCGCGAGCGCATCACCCTGCCGCACTTGCCCGCAAGTTTTGAGGGCTATAAAATCATCCAGTTGAGCGACCTCCACCTTGGCACGTTCGGAAGCGACACAACTTACATCCACCGCCTCGTCACTGAGGTGAACGCCCTTGAGCCCGACCTCATCGTTTTCACGGGAGACCTTGTAAACACCTCGCCCGATGAACTCACGCCTTTTAAGGAACTCCTTTCGCGCCTCTGCGCAAGGGACGGCGTCTTCTCCATCATGGGCAACCACGACTATACGACGTATCACCCCGAGAAAGCCCTTGCCGCCCGCAAGGCGCGCATTGCACAACTTCAAAGTGCGCAACGGGAGATGGGGTGGCACTTGCTTCACGACGAAGCACACTGTATTCGCCGTGGCTCTGACTCGCTCATCATTGTTGGGGTAGAAAACGTGGCGCGACCACCTTTCCCGAGTTACGGAGACTTGAAACGCGCGATGCAAAACATTTCTAAAGACGCCCCAGTCGTACTCCTCAGTCACGACCCCACACATTGGCGCCGCGAGGTGCTGCCCCACTACCCCAACATCGCACTCACCCTTTCGGGACACACGCATGCCATGCAGTTTAAGGTATTTGGGCACTCTCCCTCCCAATGGATTTACGACGAGTGGGGCGGACATTACCGCGAGGGGGCGCAACACTTAATCGTCTCTACGGGAGCCGGTTCGAACATCCCCTTCCGCTTCGGCGCATGGCCCGAGGTGGTGGTGATTACGCTGACACAATATTAAATATAGCGTCATAATATAACCGCCGACCCAAAATATAATTTAGAATCATACCCCCTCCCCGCCTTTGGCGGTACTCCCCCTATCTTAAGGGGAGAGCGCCATGCGGAATAAGTTCCACGCTATTTACTAATCAAAAAATCTCAATGTGCTTTTCAGTGGAATTGTTTTAACGAAGGTATCTAACCACGCTCTCCCCTTAAGTTAGGGGGAGTACCGCGTAGCGGGGAGGGGGTATGTTAAATATTTTTAGGGCAATTCCAAATGTTATTGAAAAATATAAGCACCTCACAACGATGGCAGAACACTTAATCATACACACGGGCGACAAGGCGGAGCGCTACGCCACCCTCCTCCCCCAACTCTCCGCCCTCGTGGAGGCAGAGACCGACTCCATCGCCAACATGGCAAACATTGCCGCTTGCTTGTGGGAAACTTTCCACTTTTGGTGGGTAGGTTTTTACCGCGTCATGGGCGAAGAACTCGTGCTCGGTCCCTTCCAAGGCCCTCTTGCTTGCACCCGCATCCGCAAGGGGCGCGGCGTGTGTGGCACAGCCTGGGCAGAAGCACGCACCATCGTTGTGCCCGACGTAGAGCAGTTTCCCGGTCACATCGCTTGTAGCAGCGCCTCGCGCTCAGAGATTGTAGTGCCGATTCTTCGGGACGGCGTCGTTGTGGGCGTGCTCGACGTGGATAGCGAACACCTTGCAACGTTCGACGAAACCGATGCAATGTGGTTGGAACGTATTGCGGCGCTCATCGCCCCAATTTTTTGACGTTTTGAAAGGGATTTTTCTTTGTAAAAATTGGAGAAAAAAATCCCCCATCCCGACTTCGCAAAAACTATACCTATTGTAGTGAAAATTATTAGTAAGAAAAAAAAAATTATTAGTAACATATTTTAAAAAAGGTTACTAATAATTTTCACCCCAAAAGCACTACTGATTATCAAGTAGTTACAACAACCATTTTTCTATGAAAAAAATCGAAGTAGTTGCCGCCATTATCCGCGAGGGCAACACCATTTTTGCCACCCAGCGCGGCTATGGCGAATTTGAAGGCATGTGGGAATTTCCGGGTGGGAAGATGGAGGCGGACGAACTGCCAGAGGCGGCACTCGCACGGGAAATTCGCGAAGAACTTGCCGTGGAGGTCTGCGTAGGCGAACGGCTCTGCACCGTAGATTACGACTACCCGCAATTTCACCTCACGATGCACTGCTTTATGTGCCACATCGCGGCAGGCGTGCCCCAACTTCTTGAGCATAAATCGGCACGCTGGCTCAGCGCCAGTGAACTTGACGCCGTGGAGTGGTTGCCCGCAGATATTGAAGTAGTACACCTGCTCCGCAAAACGTTACAAAATATTACTCATTAAGTAAAAACACCGACTTTATGTAGTGCTGTTCCAAAAAATAGCACTACTTTTGTCTACAAAATTCAAACTGAAGTTTTCAAAATTTCACTTCACTCACAATTAAAGTTTCACTTTGCAAAAAACAACACGATTATGGAAGAACAAATTATTCAGATAGCAGAACGCTTGCGCGGTCTTCGTGACGCCCTCGACCTTACGATTGACGATGTTATTTGCGAGTGTGGCATTTCGCGCGAGGAATATGAAAAGGCGGAAAGTGGTAGTGCAGACATCTCTGTAGGTATGTTGCAGAAGATTTCACGTCAGTACAACATCCCTCTCGACACGCTCATGTTTGGCGAAGAGCCCAAGATGAGCACGTATTTCTTGACGCGTGCGGGAAAGGGCACGAGCATTGAGCGCTCGAAGGCTTACAAATATCAAGCTCTTGCTGCGGGTTTCCGCGACCGCATTGCCGATCCCTTTATTGTGACTATCGAACCCAAACCTGCTGACCAACCGTTCCACTTGAACACTCACGCAGGTCAGGAATTTAACCTCGTTATTGAGGGTAGTATGGAAATTAGTATTGGTGACAAAGTGCTCACCCTCAACGTGGGCGACAGCATTTACTTCAACGCCCAACTACCTCACGGCATGCGTGCCCTAAACGACAAACCCATGAAACTACTCGCCGTCATCATGTAACGGCGGGGGAAATTCTTTTTGAATTCACTGTCACGATGATACACAAATTCCTTAACAAAACGACTTTTACTTCTCAAGAAGATTTCATACAAAACTTCCGCATCAACGTACCCGACAACTTTAACTTTGGCTACGACATCGTTGATGCTTGGGCTGAAAAAGACCCCAACAAGTTAGCCATGCTTTGGACAAACGATAAGGGCGAAGAGCGCCGCTTTACGTTTGCCGACATGAAGCGCTACACCGACCAGACGGCCTCTTACTTCCAACAACTCGGAATTGGCAAGGGCGACAAGGTAATGCTTATCCTCAAGCGCAGAGCCGAATTTTGGTTCTCTACCGTTGCCCTGACAAAATTAGGAGCCGTAGTCATTCCCGCTACCCACCTGCTGACGAAGAAAGATATTGTCTATCGTTGCAACGCTGCCGACATCAAGATGATTGTCTGTGCGGGCGAAGACATTATCCTCGACCACATTCTCCAAGCGCGCCCTGAATGTCCTACGCTGAAACACATTTCGAGCATCGGACCTGCTTTGCCCGAGGGCGTTGAAGACTTCCAGACGGGTATGCGTAATGCCGCTCCGTTTGTGCGCCCAGCCGAGGCAAACACAAACGACGATACGATGATTATCTACTTTACCAGCGGCACTTCAGGACACCCAAAAATGGTGGCGCACGACTTTACGTATCCCTTGGGCTTAATCTGTGTGGCGCACTTCTGGCATAATCTCAAGCCCAATAGTCTTCACCTCACCATAGCCGACACCGGTTGGGGAAAAGCCGCTTGGGGAAAAATTTATGGCCAATGGATTAGTGGCGCAACGGTGTTTGTGTACGACCACGAGAAGTTTACGCCCGCCGACATCCTTCAGAAAATTCAGGACTACAAGATTACGTCGCTCTGCGCGCCGCCCACCATCTTCCGTTTCTTGATTCACGAAGACTTAACCCGTTTCGACCTCTCCGCCCTCGAATATTGTACGATTGCCGGGGAAGCCCTGAACCCTGCCGTCTTTGACACTTTCAAGGAACTCACTGGCATTTCGCTCATGGAGGGATTTGGGCAAACGGAAACTACACTCACCATTGGCAACATGCCTTGGACAACACCCAAACCCGGAAGCATGGGACTCCCTAACCCGCAGTACGACGTTGACCTCATTGATGCCGACGGACGTTCGGTAGAAGCGGGCGAGCAAGGTCAAATCGTGGTGCGCTTTGGCACTAAGAAACCCGTCGGACTCTTCCAAGGGTACTACCGCGACCCTGAGCGCACCGCCGAAGTGCTTCACGATGGCGTTTACTATACAGGCGACGTGGCGTGGAAGGATGAAGATGGCTACTACTGGTTTGTGGGTCGCGCCGACGACGTTATCAAGAGTTCGGGTTACCGCATTGGTCCCTTCGAAGTGGAAAGTGCGCTGATGACCCACCCTGCCGTTCTCGAATGCGCCATAACGGGTGTGCCCGATGAGGTGCGCGGTCAGGTGGTTAAGGCAACCATTATTCTCACCAAGGAATATAAGGAGAAGGCTTCGCCTGAACTGATTAAGGAACTCCAGGATCACGTGAAGCGCATCACTGCTCCTTACAAATATCCCCGAGTAATTGAGTTTGTAGACGAACTTCCGAAGACAATAAGCGGAAAAATTCGCCGCACGGAGATTCGTAAGAAAGACTAAGTGCGTCCACTTCACCCCTTGGTTATACAAAAAAGGAACTACCCCCGACGGAGTAGTTCCTTTTTTTATTCTGCCAACTTCAAATGCTCTTGCGCTTCAGCCTCGCGCCCTAATTTTTGGAGAGCAAGCCCTAAAAGGCGGTGCGCCTCGGGATTTTCGGGTTCAAGTTCGAGAGATTTTTGAGCGTAGGTTACTGCATTTTCATACTGCCCAACGACAAGGTAAATGCGGGCGCATTCCTGGTGGTAATAATAGTGATTGGGATAGCGACGAATGGCGAAGAGCATGTCGTCGAGCGCCTGCTGGTACATACGCGCCGCGAGTTCCACCTGCGAACGTAAGGCATAGAAGCGGTCGGTCATGTTTTGCGCACCCAAAGTCTTCTCATAGAAGTTGTAGTCTGCCACCGCCTTGCGGTATTCACCCAGTTCGTAATAAAGGTTTGCACGCTCCATGATGTACCCTGCGCTACGGGGAGGCACAGGTCGGGGAAGGCGCGTCAAGGTGCTGTCCAAAAGCGCAATGCGTCGGAGCGTGTCGCCCCCCATTGCCTCAACGCACTTCGAAGCGCGGTAGAAAGTTTCTGCGGTAGCGAAATCCGTCTTGCCAACCTCCTCAAACAGGTCAAGCGCCTGGGCAAAGTTGCCCCCAAGGTAGTTACACATCGCCTGATGCTGGAGGTAGAGCGGCAGAGGATTGATGGCGTAAGCCGCAGCCGCCTCATCGGCAGCCTTCTTAGCGTCCCAGTCGGCATAAGGTTGCACCCCCGACGACACGTGTGTATAGAGCAATTTACTAAAGGCGTAATGCACCTCATCCTGCTTCTCACCCACGGCAAAAGCCTGCTCAATGTAGGGCTGCGCCTGGTCGAATTTTTCATAAAGGGTGAAGAAGGTTGCCAGGTTTAAGTAGCCCTCATAATTCTTTGGGAAGGCGGCGTTAAAATCCTGGTATGCCGTAAGTGTCAGCAACGAGTCGGCGGGATCAAGCATGAGCACGTAACTCAGCGCCTGCTCTTCGTCGGCAGGGAGTTGCTTGGGAATGCGAATCTTGCGGAGGTCGGAATTAAAGGCACTGGCAGACGTAACCTTGAGTCGGTCAATGAAGCGCGCATCAATGGCGCACGAGGTTGTAGCACTGTCGGCAACATTTTTTTGCACCATTGCCACCACCTCACCCGAGGTTTTCAGCAACGGACAACCGAAGTTGAGCAACGTATTTGCGGCGGTCGTCTCGTAATAAGCGAAGCCGGCGTAAGGCGTCACCACTTTGGTTTCC
The DNA here is from genome assembly GCA_017628555.1 of Bacteroidaceae bacterium. GTDB lineage: Bacteria > Bacteroidota > Bacteroidia > Bacteroidales > Bacteroidaceae > Alloprevotella. The sequence goes on from JAGBYW010000176.1 coordinate 8,788, forward strand.
ACGGCAGTAGGTTTTGCCTTCTTCGACGTGGTATACGTGTACAGGTTCAAGGTTTCGCCTACGGCAATGCTGTCCGTAGCTACGGTGAAGAAGTCAAACTTGGGTTTCTTCGCCTCGAGCGTCACCACCGCCAAGTCGTAGGTGCTGCTTGCCCCCACAATGCGGCTCACGGGATAGACCTTGCCCTTCGCGTCAATGACTTCGGCGCGCACGGCTCCCTCAAGCAGGGTGTAAGGCACGACCGTCTTGCCCTCAGCGCTGAGCAAGAAACCATAACCCGAGGCAAGAATGGTGCCATCCGCCTTATAACTGATGAGGTTTACCACTGCCTGATGTGGCTTTTTAGCGGCCGACAACGCAAGGGGAAGAAGCAGGAGAAAGAGTAAGATTTTTTTCATTTTAGAATCGAAATATGGGCGAAAAATTGCGACAAAAATCGCATTTCATATTCACTTGATAATAAAGCACTTAGACATACCCAAAATTACATTACTAATAATTTAAAATATGTTACTAATAATTTTTTTTACATTACTAATAATTTTCACTACAATAGATATAGTTTTTAGCACGATGGATTTGGGGGTGACGAAGTGCCACAGAGCGTGTAAAATTTGAGGTATCGGAACCGCTTACTTTAACCTAAGCAGCGCCTTGGCATTTTCGATTGCCGCCGCGGTAAGTTCTGCCCCGCTGAGCATGGTGGCAATTTCGCGAATGCGTCCCTCGTTGTCCAGTTGCTTGATGCTACTTGTTGTGGCGTCGGCACCCTCTGTTTTATACACAAAGTAATGTACCTCGCCAAGGGCGGCAATCTGTGGCAGGTGGGTGATGCAGATGACCTGGCAAGTCTTTGCCATCTGTTGCATAACCTCCGCCATTTTTTCTGCCATCTTACCAGAAACGCCGGTATCAATTTCGTCGAAGATAATCGTCGGCAGGTTTTGATGTTCCGAAAGAATGGCCTTCAAGGAAAGCATGAGGCGGGCTATTTCCCCCCCAGATGCAATTTGCGAAACGTCTTGCATCGGCACATTTTTGTTCGCGCTGAAAAGGAAGGTCACGGCGTCCATTCCTGAAGTTTCGGGGTTGGCGCGTTCCGTGATTTGGAAGGCTACTTGTACGGCAGGCATGCCTAAAAGTTGCAGGCGTTCGCAAAGTCCTGATTGGAGCGTTGCGGCAGCCGTCGTGCGCGTCTTCGTAAGTGCCTTTCCGATGGTGCAAAGCGACTTAAAGAGCTGTTCTACTTCAAGCGTTTTCTTCGCAAGGTACTCATCGCTGTTTTCAATGCGGTCGAGCTGTTCGGCAAGGGAGTCGCGCAGGGCGATAAGTTCTTCTACACTCGTCTTATGGTGTTTCTTCTGCAAACTATAGAGGGTGGAGAGGCGCTCATCAAGAAAAGCGAGGCGCTGAGGGTCAGCCTCGGTGCGCTCTGCGGCTTGCTCGATGTCTTGTTCAAGGTCGGCGAGTTCGATTCTGCAACTCTCCAAGCGCTCTGCCCAACTTGCGGCGTCGGGCATCACGCGCTCCACTTGGCGCAAGGCATTCACGGCTTGGCGCAGCTGTTGGGTGACGGCGCAATCCTCAGCGTTGAGCATCGTGTAGGCACCCTGGAGCGACTGGCGGATTTCCTCGGCGTGCTCCAAGAGTTCTTGCTCCTGCTCCAACTCTTCTTGTTCGCCCTCCTTGAGGTTGGCGTCCTCGAGTTGTTGCAATTGGAACTGCATATACTCCGTATCCGTTTGGTCTTTCGCCACCTGCTCGCGGAGTTGTCGGAGTTCCTTTTCGGCAACAGTATAAGCGTGGAAAGCGCTGGCGTAATCCTTGCGACAATCCGCATTGTCCGCCATCACGTCCAAGACGGAGAGCAGAAAATCTTCGCGTCCCATGAGGAGGTTTCGGTGTTGCGAATGGATGTCAATGATATACGCCGAAAGTTCTTTGAGCACAGCTAGTTGCACGGGCGTATCGTTGAGAAAAGCTCTGCTTTTGCCCGCCGCAGTTATCTCACGGCGCACAATACATTCCGCTCCGTCGAAATCAATGTCGTTGTCGGCAAAAAAGTGTTCGAGTTTCAGACCCGAAACATCGAAAGTGGCTTCGATAAGACACTTGGCAGCACCCGCCTTCAAGGCTTTGGCGTCCGCACGTTGGCCACAAATCAACCCAAGTGCGCCTAAGATGATACTCTTACCCGCACCGGTTTCACCCGTAATCACAGAAAAACCACTCGACAAGTCAATGTCGAGTTTTTCAATAAGGGCGTAGTTGGATATAGTGAGGTGGGTTAACATTTTTGAAAGGAGAAAGGAAAAAGGAGAAAGGAGAAAGAGGCTGGCGCAGTAGGAAGGCGAAGTCTTAAAAGAGTTGGGAGAAAGAAGTTCGTATGAATACCATCCGCATGGACTTTCTCATTTCTCCTTTCTCATTTCTCCTTTACTTCTGTATCTTCCTCCAATACGTATTCTGCGAAGCGTTGATACGGCTCAAGAGTTCGTAGAGTTCTTCCTTCTCTTTCGCCGTAGCCTTGCCAACATAGATGTTCACAATTTCGTCACGCTTGTACTCCGTAAAGAGTTCGGGAAGACGGGACATGGGTTTGTTTTCACGAGCTGCCTTTAAGAGGTCAAAAGCTTCGGTAATGGCGGCACGACCTCGGTCGGCGTTTTCCGCCATGATGTCTAAGCCCTCGCGGTAATACTTATACTGGAACTTGCGATAGTCCTCCATGCCATTATCCAAGTAGTCGTTGATAATAGCAAAGCGATTTTTCTCATCATCAAAGGCTTTCCAACCCTTGGCTGAGAGCAAGAGACTCTGGGAATTCGTTACGATGGTCTTCGCTGTCTCTAAAACATCCGTACCTCCGAGTGGCGCCATCGTGTCTAAGTCCATGCCGATGATGAGATAGGCATAGTAAGCAATGAGTGCCGTGAGGTCCTTATCAATTACGTCAGCGTTAAACTCCAGTTGGTCAAACTCGCGATAGTTAAAGCTAAAGTTGGGGTCGTTTGTGCTAAAGACGGTCGTCGTATAGGCACTGTTATACACAGGTCTTGAACTCTGCACCATGAGTGAGGCGGTGGCGTCGCCCGTTGCGTCATCGTATTTTTCAATTGTGATAGAAAAACTACACGAAATACGTTCGTTGGGACGGAATTGGAGATTCGTCCACTGGCGCGTATTGATAAACTCCTTCAATGCCTCTTGTAGCGCCTCGAATACGGCAGTGTTGGTGCCCTCTATCTTTTGCGCATTCACCGTCACCTTTGCGTCCAGTTCTTGTGCGCAAAGGGAGATTGACATAAGAGGCAACAGCAAGAGCAGTGCCCACTTACGCATCACGGTTTGGGAAATCAATCGAGCGAACATAGATAATCGAGAATATCATTGGCTACTTCCGTTTTCGACTTGAGAGCGAAGGGCACGGGGGCGCCTTCTGCGGGAATGATGGTCACTTTATTCGTGTCGTGTTGGAAACCTGCGCCGGCATCGTTGAGGGAGTTGAGCACGATAAAGTCTAATTGCTTGCGGCGCAACTTTTCCTGGGCGTGCGCCAACTCATTTACGGTTTCAAGGGCGAAACCCACGAGGCGCTGGTCGGCACGTTTTTGCGCACCCAAGGCTGCCGCGATGTCACGAGTGGGAACAAGGTTGAGTTCCAACCCACTTTCGCCACGCTTTATCTTTTCCGCCGCCACGGCATCTACGGTAAAGTCGGCAACAGCGGCACACATAATTGCGGCATTGCACGAAGGGAAGAGCGCAGTAGCCGCTTCGTACATTTCAGCAGCACTTTCCACGTCGGTGCGTCGGATATTGGGATGCTTCACTTCCAGTTTCGTAGGACCACTTACGAGTTCCACGTCCCAACCTCTCTTTGCGCATTCCTCCGCCAAGGCATAGCCCATCTTACCACTGGAATAGTTGCCAATGAAACGCACGGGGTCAATCTTTTCATACGTAGGTCCCGCCGTAATCAAGACACGGCGCTTCGGGCCCTGCTGTTGTGCAAAAAAGCGAGCGATGTGGTCGAAAATCACTTCGGGTTCCTCCATTCTGCCTTTACCTACGAGGTGAGAGGCCAACTCTCCCGAAGCGGGTTCAATAATATGATTGCCAAAGGAACGGAGGCGGTCAAGGTTTTGTTGCGTAGAGGGATGCGCAAACATATCCAAGTCCATCGCGGGAGCCACAAACACGGGCGCCTTCATCGAAAGGTAGGTCGTAATCAGCATATTGTCGGCAATGCCTTTCGCCATTTTGCCAATGGAAGCAGCTGTAGCGGGAGCGATGACCATAACGTCCGCCCATTGTCCGAGGTCCACGTGACTGTGCCACGAACCGTCGCGCTGCGCAAAGAATTCGCTGATTACGGGGTTGGAAGAGAGTGCCGAGAGCGTAACAGGCGTGATAAATTCTTTGCCCGAGGGGGTAATAACTACCTGCACCTCCGCCCCAGCCTTGACAAAGAGGCGAATGAGTTGGCATGCCTTGTAAGCAGCAATGCTTCCGGTGATGCCCAAAACGATATGTTTTCCTTTCATCATAGTCTTCTAAACTTTAAGAGGACAAATGCCCTAATATCTTGCAAATTTAAGACATTTCTAAAGAATAACGGGGCGCCGAAACCGAAAAAGCGTCGTTTTTGAGGCCGACTTACACAATATTTATAATGTGCAGAAAATTCTGCTTTGATTTCCAAGACCTCCGAAGAGAAATTTGTACCTTTGCAAGTCTTATGGAACACTTTATAGAAGCCCTCGAACGATTCGTAGTTGCCGAAATACGCGCCAGCGGTGAACCTGCCGATTACAACCATGACGCAGTGGAAATTTTGGATGCGCGAAACCATCTCTTCCGCAAGCGTGAGAATTGCACGACTGACGAAGAGAATAACATCTATGCCCTTCGCGAGTTTTTCCGTATTGATGATGACACGCTGGATTTCGTTCCCGATCGCGGACGTATGAGAAGCGTGGCGCGAAATTGGTATTAACATTAAGGTTTTAAGGTAGTAAGGTTATAAGGTTATAAGGCCTTGCGGAATTTTCCCCAAGACGTTAAAAACCTTAATGACTTTAGTGACCTTAAAGACTCTAAAAACTCATACCCCAAGCGCCTCTAAACCTTATAACCTCAGAACCTCAAAACCTCACATAACTATGGAACCCGTATTCAAACGCCGCATCCCCATTCAGTTACGTTTTAATGACGTTGACGGATTCGGACATATCAATAATAATGCTTACCTCGCCTATTACGACTTGGGCAAGGAGGATTATCTCATGAACCTCATCGACCGTGAGTTTTACCGCCGCGACATTGTGCCCGTGGTGGCAAACATCAAGGCTGATTTCTTCTTCCCTATCTTCCACGGCGACGAAATCGAAATGCAAACGCGCATCTCTCGCCTTGGGTCGAAAAGCATTACCTTCCACCAACAAGCGGTGAACGTTAAGACGCAAAAGATACTCTGCGAATGTTACACCGTAGTGGTGACCTTCTCCCTCTCTCAGCAATCGCCCGTGGAAATTCCGGCTTGGATGCGCGAGAAGATTGAAGATTTTGAAGGGGTAAAGTTCTAAATTAAAGGAGAAAGGAAAAAGGAGAAAGGAGAAATGTGCTCCCTGTCATCAAATTGCAATTACTGAACAAGGTGAGGGTTATACCCCGCATGGCATTTCTCCTTTCTCATTTAATCCCACTTCGTGGTCTTTTCCTCCTTCGCACCTCGGCAATTCAAGCGAGCTTGATTGCACTCGGTTTGGCGTCGGTTCTCATTTTTCCTTTCTCATTTCCCTGCCCATGCAACAAATCATTTATGCGCAAAACCTTTGCGACGAATTAGATAGTCTTGTCGCGCAAATTGCGCCCGACCGTGTGTTCGTGCTGACCGACACGACGACGCAGGAGTGTTGCTTGCCCCTGCTCAAGAGTAGTGTGGCGGTTAGCAATGCCCAGCACATCACGATTGGGAGTACCGACGCGAGCAAGACGTTAGAAAGTCTTGCCACGGTGTGGGAAGCGCTCGGCAATGGTGGAGGAAGTCGCCACTCACTCTTACTTTGCCTCGGAGGCGGAATGGTTACGGACCTCGGAGGATTTGCTGCAGCTACGTTTAAGCGAGGCATTCCCTTCATTAACATACCCACAACGCTCCTTGCCATGGTTGATGCCGCCGTTGGCGGTAAGACGGGAATTAACTTTAATGGGTTAAAAAACGAAATTGGAGTCTTTCGCGAAGCTGAAGCCGTCATCATCGACACGCAGTTTCTTCGCACCCTCGACGCTCCAAACTTACGCTCGGGCTATGCTGAAATGCTCAAGCACTCCTTACTTGACGGCGTAGATATGTGGGCAACACATCTGAATTTCGAACTCTCCCAGCCCGATTATTCCCTGCTTCAAGACCTTGTGCGCCAAAGCATTGACGTCAAGCGCCGCATTGTGGCGGAAGACCCTACGGAAAAGGGCATTCGTAAAGTCTTAAACCTCGGGCATACTACGGCGCACGCCTTTGAAAGTCTTGCCCTGCACGAAAATCGTGTCTTGCTTCACGGTTATGCCGTAGCGTGGGGACTTGCCGGTGAGTTATACCTCAGCGCAACGAAATTAGGATTCCCCACCGACCGCATGCGCCAAACAGTTCAGTACATCAATGAGCACTACGGCAAATTCGACTTCACCTGTAAGCAATACGAGCAACTCTACGACTACATGACGCACGACAAGAAGAATGTGGGTGGCGTCATTAACTTTACCCTCCTCAACAATGTCGGCGACATCTGCCTCAATCAGCATGCCACGAAGGACGAACTCTTTGACATGTTCGACTTTTTGAGGGAAGGGGCGTAGGAAATGAGAAAGGAGAAAGGAGAAATGAGAAAGTTACCATGCGGGTTGCTTTACTTTTCTAAATTCTTCCTACTCAGCAATACAAAATCCCCTAACATTCCCAACTCACTCCTATCAATTCATCATATCAAGCGGAATATTCCATCCCGCCAGGCACTTTCTCCTTTCTCCTTTCTAAATTTCTCATTTCCCATCCTATGTTCTACCTCCTCCTCAACGCCTTTACCGTAATCCTCGGCAGCCTCATCGGAGCCCTTGCCAAGAGATTTATTCGCGACAAATACATCACGGTGATGAACACCGCCATGGGACTCGCCGCCTTAGTTTTGGGCATCAGCGTGGCTATGGAAAATATGAAGTTGTCCAACTACCCCGTACTCTTTATTGGGTGTCTTTCCGTAGGCGGACTTATCGGCACCGCCCTTCGCTTTGACCAGCGCATGGAGAGTGCCACGCAGAAGGTGAGCAAGGGAAGTGGGAACGACATTGCTCAAGGAATCACCACGGCAGTACTCCTGTGCTGCGTCGGAACGCTTTCCATGATGGGACCCGTGCTTTTGGCGCTCAAGGGAGACAGTACGTATCTCATGACCGTGGCAATTTTGAACCTCGTAACGATGATTGTCATCGCCTCTTCCTATGGCATTTGGACGGCACTCACTGCCATTTTCGTGTTCCTCTGGCAAGGCGGTTTTTATCTTATCGCAAAGATGTCGGCAGACTTAATCTCTGACGAATTGGTGGCAGAAACCTCCATCGTTGGGGGAGTTCTTATCGCAGCAGCCGGACTTGGGGTGATGCACATCAAGGACTGTAAGACCATCAACCTACTCCCTGCCCTCCTCATGCCACTCCTGTTCTTCTTAGTCAGAAACCTTTTCGTTTAAGATTGGAACGCTATAAATTAACCCATTAAACATACCCCCTCCCCGCCGTTGGCGGTACTCCCCCTAACTTAGAGGGAGAATTTATATACACACTTCCGTTAGAAAATTCCACATAAGATTCTCATAAAAAGTCAGTTGGAAAATTCAGTGAAGTACACATTCTAAATTCTCCCTCTAAGTTAGGGGGAGTACCGACTTTAGTCGGGGAGGGGGTATGTTTTACAAAAATAAGAATGCCCTTATGAAAAAATCATCCCTCCTCCTCGCCCTCTTTCCCCTTTTAGCAGCAGCACAATCGCCCTCTGTTGCCATTAAGGATTACTTTAAGAAGGTCATTAGTGCTCCCGCCGGAACACTTGCCCCGGCACCCGAAGCTACCTTACAAACAGCACAGATTTCTGCTGACGAAGCATGGACGCTTTGGCAAGAAAGTTTCACGGAAGCCTCTTGCTACACCAAGCAAGCGATTTCTGCCGACTCACAAGGGGCATACGAAATTCCCGAAACCTTGGAACCCAATGCCCGCATGCCTTACTACTACGGCACAAAGGGAGAACAGCCTGCCGAGGGTTATCCCTTCTTCCTCTACCTCCATGGTTCGGGACCGAAGGCGAATGAATGGGCCACGGGACTCAAACTTGCCAACTATTTCAAGGACGGTCCGAGCGCCTATCTCGTACCTCAAATTCCGAATGAGGGAGAATATTACCGCTGGTGGCAACGTGGCAAGCAATATGTGTGGCAACACGTGTTGCGTAGCGCACTCTTGGATAAGAATATCAATCCCCTTCGCCTCTATTTCTTTGGCATTTCCGAAGGAGGTTATGGCAGTCAGCGCTTGGCGAGTTTCTATGCCGACTATCTCGCAGGTGCGGGTCCGATGGCGGGAGGTGAACCGCTCCAGAATGCTCCTGCTGAAAACTTAATGCATACGGCATTCTCGCTTCGCACAGGTGAACTCGACCGCGCCTTTTATCGTGACATTTTAACCCGTCGCACGGGTGCGGCGCTTGACACTTTGGCAGCCCACTTCCCTGGTTATTACCGCCATTGGATTCATCTTCCCGAGGGTCGCGGACATAGCATTGACTATGCGCCTACCACGCCCTGGTTGGCAGGACATGTGCGCAACGCAGCGCCTCAAGTGTTCCGCTGGGAGAATTTTGAGATGGACGGATGGAAGCGCAATGCGTTTTACAACCTAAAGGTGGTGGAAGAAGTGGCAGACAGCGCTGGCAACCGCACGTTCTACACCTATGAAACCCGTAAGAATGAGATTTACATTACGGCTGAACACGTGGCTTACGAAATTACGATTCGCGATCCGGGAATGGGTATTCCCTTGAGTCAAGTGAAGCACTACACTCCCTCACCCCACGGAAAGTTGCGCATTTTCCTTGACGAGCGTCTCTTTAACCCCAAGCGCGCAGTCACGGTTTTCGTAAACGGCAAGCAGGTATTTAAGGGCAAACTCCAACCCAATGCCGCCGCACTCGCAGAAAGCATCGCCACTTTCGCCGATCCCTGCCGCTGCTATCCCTATGCGGTAGATGCGGAATGGTAAACATACACCTTATTATACAGAACAGTAAAGTGGAGAGGACCTCAACAAGAAGTCCTCTCCACTTTTTATATCAACAGGTACTCATTATTCACATGTTCAAACATAGCATATGTGTGGGCAATAATATAGGTGTTGTCCACGAAAACTCGTTTGTTTATTTAGAGCCACTAATGAACACTAATTTTCACTAATATCCATCCGGTCTTAAATGTCCCGCAAGGCATTAGTGAAAATTAGTGCCCATTAGTGGCTACAATAATAAGAGCACAACATCTTTGGTGTAAGGATTATTTGTGGACGTCTGCTATATTATTACCTATGTGGATGTAACGCTTTCAGTTCCCCTACTCCCTACGAATACTCTCCACAGGATTTCTGCGCGCCACTTTCAGCGTTTGCCAAGCGATGGAGACAAGGGCGAGGAGAAGCGTGAGAAGCACGGCAATGACGATTGCCCACCAGGTGGAACTGATGCGATTTGGGAAAAGTTCTAAGTAAATTTCCGTGCCCTTCAAGATAAGCGGAAGCGAGAGCATGGCTGCCAAAAGGGAGAGGATAAGGAAGGGACGGGCGAGGTGCCAAGAAGCATTCATCACCGTTGCGCCCATCACTTTGCGTAGGGCGATTTGTTTGCTCTGCTGTTCGGTGTAAGAAATGGACATGGCAAACATTCCCAGGACAGAAATAAGCGTGGAGATGCACATAAAGCAGAGCACCATTGCCAACATATTCTCCAAGTCCTTCATGGGTTCGTCAAGGATTTCATCAATAGTGCGCATCACAAAATCCTTTTCCATGCCCACCATTTCCTTCGTCACAGCGCGACACGTAGTCAGCATCTTCTGCTTCGTGGCAGGGATGTCTTTCATCCCATCTTCCGAAAGTTCCACCAACATGCTGAATGCACGATTCCGATTCATCATCACGGCGATCATATTGTGCCCGTCAGTCATCGAGTTACCACTCACGGGGTCGAAAGAGCGGTAATCTTTAATCACTCCGCATACAGGATAACACGCCGTTCCCTCAATCTGTCCACCCACATTAGGATTTTCGGCAGTGATTTTATAACGGTCGCGCGTGTCTTCCGTAATCCAGTGCTTGTCATTGTCGGGTTCGCAATATTGTTCCACCACTTCAAACCCAAGCATGCTCATGCAGGTGGTATCCATTTGGGAATAGAACACCCACGAAGTGACAGCCTCGCCCGTTTCACTCTTCTCTTGAATACCATTCGTTTGACAAGCCCACGGACCTTGGTGTATCCACCCCACGCGTTTCACTTCGGGCATCGCCAATAGGCGGTCGTAAATCGGGCGGAGTTGTTCGGTGTAGGTAGAATAGGTTTGAGTAAAAATTTGCACCAATCCTTCCGTGCGGTAGCCCATAGGAAGTGTGGCTAAGTAGTGCATCTGTGCCACCATGACGATACCGATGGCTATCAACGCTGTGCTAATCAAGTTTTGAAGCACAATGAACACACGACTGAGGCGCATTTTGCTTTGGAAGCGGAACGAACCTTTCACCACGTCAATAGGTTTGAAGCGCGAAACAATAATCGCAGGAATCAACCCTGCCATGAGCGACACCAAGAGCAACAATGCCACGGCGGTGAGGATAGAAACGAGGTCGGAGAAGATATCAATTTCCGCTTTTAAGAGTTCTTCAAACCAGGGGCGGGCAATTACCGCCACCATACACCCAAGCACGAAGCACCCTGCCGTAAAGACGAACGACTCCATGAGATTGCGCCCCACTATTTGAGACACGGTATCGCCCAAAAGGCGGCGCGTGGCAAGTTCCTTGGCACGTTTTCCGATGAGTGCCGTTGTGAGATTGACATAGTTGAACACGGCAGACACCAAGAGTACAATGGCAACGCCTAAGAGAATCCACACCATCTCTTCGCTACCATTACGGAAACCTGAGTTGCGTCCGAGGTTGGCAAAATAGCATTCACTCAACGGCGTTAACGACACACCGCTAACATAGTTTCCATCTACGGGTTCGCGTTTCCAGAATTGCCAGGTTTCCAAGTATTTTTCCAACAAAGCATTCTTGGTTTCTTCCACCGAAGCGCCTTTGTGCAGCGTGACGAAGGTAACAATGCTGCCGAAATTGTCTAACCAGGCACGGCTTTGCTCTTCCACTTTCATGGAGAAGAGAATTTCCACGGGCGAGAAGAAATCGTCGGTGTCGAAATTCTCCACCACGCCCACAATCGTCAAAGGTTCGTCTTGCCCTAACAGACGCAGGGTTTTGCCTATGGGATCGGCATCGGGGAAAGCGCGTTTTGCGAACTCCTCACTCACGAGGATTTCCGTAGGCGACTCCAACACTTTTTCGCGAGCCACACCGCGCAATTCGTAATTGAAATATTGGAAGAAGGTGGAGTCAATCGCCATGGCCTTG
>JAGBYW010000015.1 GCA_017628555.1 Bacteroidaceae bacterium
CGACACTGCGCAATACTGCCCTCCGTGTCGGTCGTGGCAGTGGTGGTCATACTCTGAATACGGATGGGGTGGCCACCGCCAAGGGGACGGTTGCCAATCATTACTTCATGAGATTTGCGCGGTGTATAGTTGAAGAGTTCAGAACCGCAATGGAAGTAGCGCATAGTGAGTAAGAATAAACAATATAGCGTTGAAGCACACGGTCATGCCTGTGCTTCAACGCTTTTTTTGTGTAAAAACTAATTTGTCTTGAAAGCGTATTTTACCTCAGAGAGTTCTTCGTTTGCCTTTACGATTTTAGACTTGAGGCCTTCCTTATACGCCGCGAGCTTTTCAGCAAGCGCAGCGTCGGAGAGTGAAATCATTTGGGCAGCAAGAATACCTGCGTTGAGCGCACCGTTTACGCCCACCGTTGCCACGGGAATTCCGGGAGGCATCTGTACGATAGAGAGCAACGCGTCTAATCCGTCGAGCATGCCCTTAATAGGTACACCGATTACGGGTACATTTGTGCTTGCAGCTACTACACCGGGAAGCGCAGCCGCCATTCCTGCACCAGCAATGATGACCTTAATACCACGCGCTTGTGCAGACTTTGCGAAGTCTTCCACTTCCTGGGGAGTGCGGTGTGCAGAAAGGGCGTTCATTTCAAAGGGAATTTCCATGTCGTTAAGGAACTTCGCTGCTTTTTCCATAACGGGCAGGTCACTTGTGCTGCCCATGATAATGCTTACGAGAGGAGTCATAAGTGGGGAGTATTTAGTTGTTAATTTATTCTATTTTGTAGTGTCACACACCTGAATTTTCGGGATAAAAATCCGACGTTTTCAAGTGCAAATCCGTTGTGCTGAAAACTAAACCTATTTTCGTAAAAATTATTAGTAATGTATTTTAAATTATTAGTAACATATTTTAAAAAAGGTTACTAATAATTTTTGCCTTTATAAATACCTTATTTTCAAGTATATACAAAGGTGGGTTTTTTACCGTTTTCAGCAGAGCAAAATGCTCAACGCACCACACACCACGCCGATGAGTACGCCCCAACCAATACCCGGAAGGGAGTGAACGCGCAGGAGGGAGCGGGCGGTGCAGACGACGCCCGTGTAAAGTATGGCGATGCTGAGCCAGAAGAGGGGGTTGAAGTTGAAGTAAAACCCTAAGACCATCAATGCCCCAATGGCGCTTCCGGCACTGGCTGCGTGGGTGCTGACTTTCAGCAGGGGGGTGAGCAAAAAGCAAATCAGCTGGATGACCAATGCTCCTACGATGAGCCCCATGGTGAAGCGCGGCATGTAGAGCAGCGTCATGATGTAAAGCAGGGCGGCGTAGGAGAGAATCGAAAGGATGTAGGGCACGTAGCGATGCTCGCGCTGCCCCAAATGTCTGTGGCCCCAACCGTTTACTTTGACGTAAAGAAAAATAAGTGTGCGGGGCAACAGCGCCGTAAAGAAGTACACCAACACAATTACGATCCCCTTGTATTGCCAAGGCAAAAGGCGCAAATAGCTGAAGGTAAAAATCAGCACGAACGCCAGGAGGGGAAGGTAGAAAGGCGAGGTGATTTGCGATATGAGTTTTGCTGTGGTGAGCAAGAATCTATTGTTCACAGCGAGGTGTATTTGTCGTTAGATTGTTACTACGGTGGTGTAACGGGATTGAGCGAAAAGGGTGGGGCACTATCCCTGCTTTCTCAGTCGCTTCTCAGGGATGCCCAACATCTCACGATACTTGGTTGCCGTGCGGCGCGCAATGGGATATCCAAGTGCTGTCACGGCCTCAGCAATTTGTTCGTCGGAAAGGGGGTGACTCTTATCTTCTGCCGCCACTACTTCCTCAAGTTTCAGGCGCGTAAGGTGTGCCGATTGTTCCTCACCTTTCTGAGAAATAAAGGAGGAGGAGAAGAAATACTTAAGCGGATACGTGCCGTAGTCGGTTTGCAAATACTTGCTACGCACTACGCGCGACACGGTAGATACATGTATGTTCAAGGCGTCGGATATATCGCTGAGTTTCATCGGAATAAGCAGCGTTTCATCGTCGTCGTTGAGGAAAAAGGCGCGCTGCTTTTGCACAATAATCCGCCCCACACTTTTCAGGGCGAGCGCTCGCATCTTCATCGTGTTGATAAAGTTGTCGGCGGCGGTGATTTTATCTTGCACCAATACGAGTTCGTCCTGTTGCGACTTACTCAGTTCGTTCCCCTTTGGAGCCAGTTGGCGCACCATCTCAAGGTAAGAGGGGCTGATGCAGAGTTCGGGGATGTTTCCGTTATTCAGCTCTACGACCACCTCACCCTCGTTTGTCACCTTCACGATGAAGTCAGGAATAATCGTAGGCGCGCTGCTCACCATCGTATCGTTGAGGTCAGCGCCCGGTTTTAAGTTGAGGTGGGTCAAGACGTGGAGCACCTTTTCAAAGGTTTCATCGTTAAGGCGTAAGCGGCGTTGTAGCGCGTCCCACTTTTTGTGGATGAAAAGGTCATAAAATTTCTCCACCGCCGTAATGGCGCTGTCTTTTAACTCCGCCTCCAGAGGCTTTCCGCGAAGCTGGAGCAAGAGACATTCCTGTTCGTTGCGCGCTCCAACTCCAAGTGGTTCCAGCGTTTGTAACATTCCCAAGAGTCGCTCTAATTGGGCAACGCTCACATTCTTGTGGGCATAGACAAAGAGTTCGTCTGAGATGACCTCAAGCGCCTTCAAGAGGTAGCCGTTATTGTCGAGCGAACCGATGAGGTAACGCATTACTTCGTGCTCCTCTTCCGTGAGGTCAAAAACGATAAGTTGGTCCTCCAAAGAGTCGTAGAAAGTGGGCGCCTCAGCTATTTGAAATTCGTGGGTGCCACCATCAGGATTGTATCCCTCAGCAATGCGATTGTCTGAAAGGTCTAAGCCGTCGTCGTCGTTGGGAACATCTGCGCGCCCCTTATCATAGTCGGCGTCGCGCCCAATCTCTTCGCTCTCAAAGTAATCTGCGTCATCGTCCTCGTTATCTGAGGTTTCATAAGTCGCATCCCATTCCTGACGCTCCTCAAGTGCAGGATTTTCATCCAGTTCCTTACGCACCTGCTCCTCTAAATCGACCAAACTCTTCTCGGCAAGCAGCGCCATGGCCACTTGCAACTTGTGCTCAAGCTTTTGCACCTGCTCTTGCCGGTGCGTTGAGATTTGCTTGGTCTTTTGTTTTTGGGTAATGGGCATTTAAGGAATTATGGAGAAGTAGAAGGGTAGGGAGTTTATAGCAACTATAAAATCTCCCTCCCTCAAATCTTTTTACACTACGGGACAACCGTTCTTCGTTTCGCGGTCAAGGGTGATGACCCCAAGCGAACCGTCAAAGTTTTCGGCAGAAAGAATCATGCCTTGGCTTTCAATGCCGCGGATTTTGCGGGGCGGGAAGTTGGCAATGAAACAGATTTGCTTGCCCACGAGTTCTTCGGGCGCATAGTGCTGAGCAATGCCCGAGAGAATGGTGCGGTTTTCAAGGCCGTCGGCAATGAGGAACTTCAACAACTTATCCGCCTTGGGCACACGCTCACATTCGAGCACCGTACCTACACGGATATCCAATTTTTCCCAATCTTCGAAGCTCACATTGGGCTTAATGGGCTGCGCCTTAAAGTTCTTCGCTTCTTCAAGTTGCTTGAGGCGCTCGTTTTCTTCCTTAATTTTTTCGAGGCGAAGCATTTGTGCGTCGATAGCATCATCTTCAATTTTCTCGAAGAGTAATGCAGGTTCGTCCAACTGGTGACCCGCCACGAGCAAATCGGTATTACCGAGGCGACTCCAATCTGCATTTTCCATCTTGAGCATACCGCGGAGCTTTGCAGAACTGAAGGGGAGGAAAGGTTCAAACGCAATGGCGAGGTTCGCTACAAGTTGGAGCGACAAGTGCATGATGGTCTTCACGCGCTCAGGATCTGTCTTCACCACCTTCCAAGGTTCGCTATCGGCAAGATACTTATTACCGATACGTGCCAAGTTCATCGCTTCCTTCTGTGCATCGCGGAAGCGGAAAGTGTCGAGAAGGCGTTCCACTTCTGCCTTCACGTTGGTGAATTCCTCAATCGTAGCCTTGTCCGTCTCAGTGAGTTCGCCACAAGCGGGAACTACGCCGTCGTAATACTTCTTTGTGAGCTGAAGAGCGCGGTTTACGAAGTTGCCATAAACGGCTACGAGTTCGTTATTGTTACGTGCCTGGAAGTCTTTCCACGTAAAGTTATTATCCTTTGTTTCAGGCGCATTTGCCGTCAAGACATAGCGGAGCACATCCTGCTTTCCGGGGAAGTCCACCAAGTATTCGTGGAGCCACACTGCCCAGTTGCGCGACGTAGAAATCTTATCGTCTTCAAGGTTCAAGAATTCGTTAGAGGGCACATTCTCGGGGAGGATGTAAGAACCCTCAGCCTTGAGCATGGTGGGGAATACGATGCAGTGGAAAACGATATTGTCCTTACCAATAAAGTGAAGGAGGCGCGTATCTTCCTGCTTCCACCACTTTTCCCAGTCGTTGGGGAGCAACTCTTTCGTATTCGAGATATAACCAATGGGAGCGTCAAACCACACATAGAGCACCTTACCCTCAGCTCCCTCAACGGGAACAGGGATACCCCAATTCAAGTCGCGCGTTACGGCACGGGGGCGAAGACCCAAGTCTAACCAACTCTTACATTGGCCATATACGTTGGGGCGCCACTCTTTGTGGTCTTCGAGAATCCACTTCTCGAGCCATTCTTGGTAATCGTTGAGCGGAAGATACCAATGGCTTGTGGGGCGCTTTACAAGTGCGTTGCCCGTAGCGGCATTGTAGGGGTTGATTAACTCTTCGGGTGAAAGCGTAGAACCACACTTTTCACACTGGTCGCCATACGCATCGGCGGCATGGCAACGGGGGCATTCGCCCTTGATATTGCGGTCGGTCAAGAACTCCTTCGCTTCTTCATCATAGAATTGTTCCGACTCAAGTTCTACAAACTTACCTGTATCGTAGAGCTTGCGGAAGAAGTCAGAGGCGTGCTTCTTATGCGTGTCGGAAGTTGTGCGAGAATACACGTCGAAGGAGATGCCGAAATCAGCAAACGATTCCTTGATCAAGTTGTGGTAGCGGTCAACCACCTCTTGCACAGTAATACCTTCCTTCTTCGCACGAATCGTTACGGGCACACCGTGCTCGTCAGAGCCACCGATGAAAAGCACTTCCTCGCCCTTCAAGCGGAGGTAGCGCACGTAGATGTCGGCAGGCACATACACACCTGCGAGGTGACCAATATGAATACCTCCGTTGGCATAGGGCAAAGCGGAAGTAACAAGCGTTCTCTTAAAATCTTTCATATCGTGATATTTATTATTTACATTTCCCTGCAAAGTTACATTTTTCATGTCAATCATAGATTGCCAATAGGGAAATTCTTTGTCATTAGCGCCCCGAGGCAAAAGTTTTTTAGGGAAGTGGCACAAAACAACGCGATAGACACTTGAAGTTTTGTCCGTATTTTACGTGGTGCAAACGACAATAGTTTTTAGCCGTTTGATTGTACTTGCAAAGCGAGAAAATGCACTTAAAATTACCCCTCTATCCATTGCACAAAAAATTATATCTATTGTAGTGAAAATTATTAGTAACCTAAAAAAAATTATTAGTAAGATAATTTAAAAAAGGTTACTAATAATTTTGAGGGGGTCTAACGCTCTGATTATCAACAGTATCACTGTGCGAAAAATTGTTACATTTTTCTGTACAAAAACAGACGTAAAAACCACCGTTATAGGGGTGACTAAAATGAAGTGCCGAACGCCAAAAACTAAGTGCCGAATGTTTTGAATTATGTGCCGATGATTTTCAATTAACTGCCGAATGTTTTTCGGAATGTCCCACCCTCGTAAAAGTTCAACTCCTCGCGCGCATATTTTATACCTTTAGTGTTTGCCTCCTCCCCAAATTTTCCTACTTTTGCAACGTAAAATCTTAAAAAGTGTTATACAATGACTCAAAGAAAAGTACGTGTGCGTTTCGCACCCTCGCCTACGGGCCCTCTTCATATTGGTGGTGTGCGCACAGCGCTCTATAATTACCTCTTTGCGAAGCAGCATGGAGGCGAATTCGTGTTCCGTATCGAAGATACTGACTCTAACCGCTTCGTTCCCGGCGCAGAAGAATATATCATCGAGGCCTTCGAGTGGCTCGGCTTGAAGTTTGACGAAGGCGTAAGCTACGGCGGCAACTACGGTCCCTATCGCCAGTCAGAGCGTCGCGACATTTACAAAAAGTATGTCGATGAACTCTTGGCAAACGGCAAGGCGTACATCGCTTTTGACACTCCCGAAGAACTCAATGCGAAGCGCGAGGAAGTAGAAAACTTCCAGTACGACGCCAAAACCCGCCTCAGCATGCGCAACTCTCTTACGCTCTCTGCGGAAGAAGTAGAAGCGCTCATTGCAAAGGGTGAACAGTATGTGGTGCGCTTCAAAATCGAACCCGGTGAAGATGTAGTCGTGAACGACCTTATTCGCGGTCGCGTCGTGATTAACTCTTCAATCCTCGACGATAAGGTGCTTTACAAGAGTGCTGACCAACTTCCCACATACCACCTTGCCAACATCGTGGATGACCACTTGATGCTCATTTCTCATGTCATCCGTGGCGAAGAATGGCTCCCCTCGGCGCCCCTTCACGTGTTGCTCTACAAGGCATTCGGTTGGGAAGACACCATGCCTGAATTTGCACACCTTCCTTTGTTGCTCAAGCCTGACGGCAAGGGAAAACTCTCGAAGCGCGATGGCGACCGCCTCGGCTTCCCCGTATTCCCCTTGGAATGGCATGCGGCTACGGGTGAAGTAAGTTCGGGGTATCGCGAAAGTGGTTACTTGCCCGAAGCGGTAATTAACTTCCTCGCCCTCCTCGGTTGGAACCCCGGCGACGACCAAGAAATCCTCTCGCTCGAAGATATGGTGCGCCTCTTCGACCTCGCCAAGTGCTCAAAGAGCGGTGCGAAGTTCGACTACGTAAAGGGTCAATGGTTCAACCGCGAATACTTGCAGAAGGCCGACGACCTCACCCTTGCGCCCACACTCGACGCTATTCTCCGCGAGAACGGCATTGAGCAACCCATCGAACGCGTTGCGCAGGTAGTAGGTATGATGAAGATGAAGAAGATTAACTTCATCAAGGAACTCTGGCCCCTCTGCGACTTCTTCTTTGTGGCTCCCACAAAGTTTGACCTCGAAGACAAGTTCGTACGTAAGAACTGGAAGGAAGGTGCTAAGGCAGAAATGCAACAGCTCCGCGCTATCCTCGCCGACCTTGAGGATTTCACCATCGAACCTATGCGTCAGGCGGTAGATAAATGGGTGGAAGAAACAGGAGCTAAGCCTTGGAACGCATGGCGCGTTGTTCTCGTGGGCGAAGGCAAGGGTCCCGACATGCACGAACTCTCAGAATTCCTCGGCAAGGAAGAAACGCTCCGCCGCTTTGACTTTGCGTTGGAACAACTTCCTTAAAATTTAGGTTGTAAGGTTATGAGGTCGCTTCGCTTAGAGGTTTTAAGCGCTATGCAGACCGAATGGAAACCTCAAAACCTTAAGACCTTAAAACCTCAAAACCTGTACTTGTAATAATGTACACGCTTATAATCTTCTTCTACTCGCTTGGAGCCCACATAGCGGCGCTCTTTAGCAAGAAGGTGCGCCTTATGATTAAGGGGCAGCATGAGACATTTGACAAACTGCGCCGCGAGATTGACCCCACGCAACAATATGTGTGGGTTCACGCAGCTTCGCTCGGCGAATTTGAACAAGGGCGCCCCCTTATCGAACGTATCCGCGCGTCACACCCTCACCTCAAGATTTTGCTCACCTTCTTCTCGCCCTCGGGCTATGAAGTGCGCAAGAATTACGAAGGTGCCGACGTGATTTGCTACCTTCCTTTCGACACACCCTTAAACGCACGTCGCTTCGTGCGCTTGGCGAATGTCAAGATGGCGTTCTTCGTGAAGTATGAGTTCTGGCCCAATTACATTGGTGCACTCTACCGCAACGACATCCCCGTTTATAGTGTGTCAAGCATCTTCCGTCCCGACCAAATCTTCTTCCGTTGGTACGGCAAGAGTTACGCAAAGTGCTTGCACAAGATTACCCACTTCTTTGTGCAGAACGATGCCTCCATTGACTTGCTCAAGCAGCTCGGCATCACTGCCGTAACAAAGACGGGCGACACGCGTTTCGACCGTGTCTTGGACATTATGAACCAAGCCAAGGAATTGCCCATCGTTGAGGCGTTTGCCAAGGGCAAGAAGGTGCTGATTGCGGGTTCTTCCTGGGCACCTGATGAAGACCTCTTCATCCCTTACTTCAACAAGCGTAAGGACCTCAAATTGGTCATTGCGCCCCACGTTGTAAACGAAGGTCATCTCTCGGAAATCGAGCGTAAGTTGGAGCGCCCCGCTTTGCGTTATTCAAAGGCTACGCCCGAGGAAGCGGCAAAGGCAGATTGCCTCATCATCGACTGCTACGGTCTGCTCTCCAGCATTTACCGTTATGCCACGGTGGCGTATGTCGGTGGCGGCTTCGGCGTAGGCATCCACAATGTGCCCGAAGCGGCAGTGTACGGTTGTCCCGTGCTGTTCGGTCCCAACAACAAGAAGTTTAAGGAGGCACAAGACCTCATCGCTTGCCACGGTTCGTATGAAATTCACAATGCTGCTGACTTCACCGACGTACTTA
Source organism: Bacteroidaceae bacterium (assembly GCA_017628555.1). GTDB lineage: Bacteria > Bacteroidota > Bacteroidia > Bacteroidales > Bacteroidaceae > Alloprevotella. The sequence goes on from JAGBYW010000015.1 coordinate 8,718, forward strand.
CGAAGTTGCTTACCTACGACGAACTCCTGCGCAACTCAGGCACTGCCGCCGCCACCTACATTCGTAAAAATGCAGGCGCTCGCGATGCCATTTATAAGGCAGTTTGTGGTGTGCTTGAAGGGTAAAAAACAACCCCATATTTGAAGCGCAAAAAACTATATCTATTGTAGTGAAAATTATTAGTAATGTAAAAAAAATTATTAGTAACATATTTTAAAAAAGGTTACTAATAATTTTCGCTAAAATAGAACACTGATTTTCAGATAGTTACAAAACGACTTTTTCAACACCAATTTTCACCCCCGAAACAACCTGATGAAGGTCTGTTTCGGGGGTAATTTTTTCAGCAAATCTACCTCACCCCGCAGTTTATATTTTAACCCTCAAAAGCACCGCCATTTCAGATATAGTTTTTATATTTGCAGTTATGAATCAACAAGAAATGTTCAGCCGGTCAGAGCGCCTGTTAGGTGCTGAGGGCATGGAGCGCCTGCGCTCCGTTCGCGCCATTGTTTTCGGTGTGGGCGGCGTAGGCAGTTGGGTAGCCGAGGGTTTGGTGCGCACAGGTGTGACGCACCTCACTATTGTCGACTCCGACAGCGTGGCGGTTTCAAACATCAATCGCCAACTTCCAGCCACTACGCTCACCGTTGGGCAACCCAAGGTGGAGGCCCTGAAGCGCCACCTGCTGGAGGTAAATCCCGAAGCGCAAGTTACGGCGCTCGCCACGATATATAGTGCAGAGAATGCCGCAATGTTTGAGTTGGAAAAGTATGACTACATCGTCGATTGCATTGATAGTCTCGAGCACAAGACTTCGCTCATTCTCCATGCCACCTCGCTCCCCGCAAAGTTTTACTCCTCGATGGGCGCAGCCCTGAAGATGGACCCCACGCGTATCAGTGTCGCAGAATTTTGGAAGGTCAAGGGGTGCCCACTTGCCGCAGCCTTGCGCCGAAGAATAAAGAAGAAGGGCGCATTCCCAAAGAAGAAATTCAAGTGTGTGTTTAGCGAAGAACTCCTTGAGAACCGCCTCGACACCGCAGTAACTTCGGGTGGCACATGGGACTCTCAGAAGGCACAAATCAACGGTTCGCTCATACACATCACCGCCATTTACGGACTTACTCTGGCAGGACTCATTATTCAAGACATTGCTGCGGAAAAAGAGTAAAGGTGTAACCGCTTTTCTCACTCCCTTAACCCTAAAGCCCTTAAACCCTAACCCCAAAAACGCTCCTCAACACTAATGAAAATACGCACGCTACTCCTGTTTCGCTTCTTCCTTGCCTCAGTGCTCATCGGCATTGTGGCAAAAGTAATATTCCTGCTCTACAATGGGATGGGGAAAGGTCTTACTGTAGGCGATTGGTGGGACATTCTCTGGAACGGCCTCCCGCTTGACCTTTCGTTTAGCGGTTACCTATCTGCAGTGTTGTGGCTGATACTCTTAGCGGGATATTGGATAGGCATTCACCGCAGCGTGTTTTACATCTACTTTGCTTTTACTGCCCTGCTGCAAGGCATTATATATATTGTAGACACGTGCCTCTTTTCGTTTTGGAATTTCAAGATTGACGCTACGATTTTCAACTACCTTGATTCCCCCGCAGAGGTGGTTGCTTCGGTCTCTACTACTTACGTGGTGGTGGGCATCACGTGTATCCTCGCTACCATCACTGCCATATTTTTCCTCTACAGACTTACGCTCTCGAAATACATGGCAGAGCGTCTCGCCGCCCTGAGATTGGGAATGATGAAGCGCATCCTCGGCACGGTGGTTCACTTGGTGTGGGGCGGACTGCTCTTCCTCTGCATCCGCGGAGGCACAGACGTCTCTACGGCAAACCCTGGAATGGTGTATTTTTCAGAGAATGCCTTTCTCAATTCTGCTGCCGTAAACCCTGCGTTCAACCTTTTCTACTCGCTCTCAAAGATTAAGGATTTTAGCGAACGCGCAAATTATTTTAAGCCTGAAGAACTGGCAGAGAAGTATGCCGCATTGGAAATCAACACCGAGAGCCGCAACACCAAACCCCTCCTTCACACGCAGCGCCCCAACATCGTGCTGATTATCTTAGAGGGATGCGGGCGCACCTTCTACGACATTCCCAACGTCATGCCCAACCTTAAGGCGGTGGCTGCTGAGGGTATAGAATTTACGAATTGTTACGCCAACTCTTTCCGTACGGACCGCGGCGTGGTGTGCACCCTGAGCGGCTATCCCTCTTACCCCGACGTGAGTGTGATGAAACTCACCGACAGCAAGGTGGCTGGTCTTCCCTCCATTGCGCGCTCGCTGAGCAATGCGGGATATGACACGGAATTTATCTATGGCGGCGACATCAATTTCACGAATACCAACGGCTACCTGCTCTCGACGGGATACCGCCGCACCTTTGGCGAAACCGACTTCCCCAGTGAGCAGCACAACGACTCAAAGTGGGGTGTGCACGACGAATATGCCTTCGCCAAAACGCTACATCACATTGAGCAAAAGGATACGCTGAACCCCTGGATGCTTACGCTGCTCACGCTCTCAAGTCATGAACCGTGGGAAGTGCCTTACTCGCGCATTGCGGATAAACCTACGGAAAATTCTTTCGCCTATCTCGACCACTGCATCGGCAATTTCATCCAACAGTTAAAGAAGTTGGAGGCTTGGAAAAACACTCTCGTAGTCATGATTCCCGACCACGGAAACAGTTATCGACTTACCGAGGAAACTATGATGGTTGAGAAAAACCGCATCCCCCTCATCTTCGTAGGCGGAGCACTGACGGAGAGCGGCACAGTAGAGGTAGTGTGTAACCAAAGTGACCTTGCCGCCACGCTACTTGGGCAGTTGGGCATCAACCACGACGAATTTAAAATGAGTCGTGATGTCTTGAGCGAAACCTATACCTTCCCCTTTGCCATCAACTCTTGGAGTCAAGGCATTGTTATGACCGACGCGATGGGTTCTACCATCTTTGACCTCAACACTAAAAAGGTGAGCAAAACCCTCGACGCTCCGGTCGCGACACATAGCGAAAACATCAAGGCATATATGCAAAAGGCATACGAATTGCTTGATGCTAAAAACTAAACCTATTCTCGTAAAAATTATTAGTAATGTAAAAAAAATTATTAGTAACATAATTTAAAATACATTACTAATAATTTTCGCTAAAATAAACCGCTGATTTTCAGAGAGTAAGAAACACAGTTTTTGGCGTGTTTCTTGGCGCAAGAAGAGCAGCGTTTTTTCTCAGAATATTCAAATGGTTCCCGTTCTCATCCTCTTCTTCAACAACCCCCATAAGCTCCGTCGCGTTTTCGAACAAGTGCGTAAGGCGCGCCCTACCCACCTGTTTCTTTATCAAGACGGACCGCGCAATGAGCGTGATGCCGAAGGCATTGCAGCGTGTAGGCGTGTCGTTGAACATATAGATTGGGAGTGTGAGGTGTACCGCAATTACCAGGAGGTGAATGCGGGATGCGACCCCTCAAACTTCCGCGCACAGAAGTGGGCATTCTCACACGTCGATAAGTGTGTCGTATTGGAAGACGACAGCATCCCGAGCGTGAGTTTCTTCCGCTTCTGCAAGGAGATGCTTGACCGCTACGAGCACGACCCTCGCATTTCGATGATTGCGGGACTCAATTACGACGAGGAGACCCCCGACATGCCCTACGACTACCTCTTCACCTCAGCATTCAGCATCTGGGGCTGGGCTTCGTGGCGCCGCGTGGTAGAACAGTGGGATGAGCATTACACCTTCCTCGACGATGCCTATAACATGCGCCTCCTGCGCAACTTTATCCGCGAGCGTAAGCAGCAGGCCGACTTTGAGCGTTTCTGCCACTACCACCGCTCGACGGGAAAGGCATATTATGAAACGATTTTCCACGCCGCAATGTTCTTCCAGTCGGGTCTTGCCATCGTTCCGAGGGTCAATATGATTCAAAACTTAGGGGCGACGGGCGAAACTACACACTTTGAGGGCGGAAGTAACGAACTTTTGCCGCGTGCCTACCGTCGCATCATGAACATGCGCCACCACGACCTGGAATTTCCCTTGCGCCACCCGCGCTATGTAATTGAAGACGTAGAATACAAGAACCGCGTATTTAAAGTGCAGGCCTGGGGACACCCATGGATAAAGGTGTGTCGCTCGCTTGAGGAACTCTACCTCAACCTCCGCCACGGCAACTTCAAGCGTATCACTTCAGCGCTCAAAAACCGCATCCGCATTTGGATGGGTAAGCAGAAGTGGGACTGATTTTAAAGGAGAAAGAGGAAAGGAGAAAGGAGAAATTCTTTTCCTGCCTGTCAGTCTTGTAAAACCCTGTATCTCGAACCACTCTAAAACTCAAATGAACTATAAACTCTTAACCTTTTTACTCGCCCTCACTTGCGCCTTCTTCACCGCCTGTAGCGGAGACGATGACATCATTGAGGGGAGCCTTATTCCCCCATCTACGGGCGACAACACTACTCCCGATGATGGGGAAGTCTCTACGCACGCTTACACAAAACTACTTGAAGTGCCGCAACTGAAGGCGGGGAATACCTTTGTGTATCATGCCGTCAAGGTGGGCGGAGATTCTATTATGAACTACTGCTTGGAATACGACCGCGAGAAATATCATTCCCGCTGGGTGGCATTTCGCTTCGACGGCAATACGCGCAATAAGTCGGTACCAAGAAAAGATTACGGCATCTCCCCACAATATCCCCAAGACCCTAAACTTAATCCGGCGTGGGCCTTAGAGCACGATGCGCTTTACGGATCTGGTTACAACCACGGTCACCTTGTGGCGTCAGCCGATAGACTTTACAGCCGCGAGGCCAACGACCAGACGTTTTACATGAGTAATATGTCGCCACAAATTGGAAATTTTAACTCCGGACTCTGGGCAGATTTTGAGCAAGAGATACAAGCACGCGGACGCGACCGTAGTTTTTGCGACACCCTCTACGTCTGTAAGGGCGGAACGATTGACCGCAGCAGCGACATACTCAAGTATGTGGCACGCGGACGCATGGCGGTGCCTAAATATTACTTCATGGCGGCGGTAGCTGTAAAGAATGGGGGTTACAAAGGCATTGCCTTTTGGGTAGAACACAAGAAATACAGCAACTCTTACTCCTCCGCCTCTGAGATGCGCAAGTTTGCCCTCAGCATTGACGAATTGGAAGAAAAGACGGGCATCAACTTCTTTCACAACCTCCCCGACAATTTAGAGTCTGCCGTTGAAGCGAGTTATAATGCAACTACGTGGATTTACTAAGTGAGGCGGTAGACTTTAAGCGTATCAAGTTTTAAGGTCAGTGCCTACCCACCACATCAACGCCTCTGAAGGGCAGTACCTTTATTCTATTTCCATTCTCCGTTCCCTATGTCGTTCCTACAAATCCTTGCCCAGATGGGCATCATCTTCGGTGTAGTTATCGTAGGTTATATCTCTACGCGCTTGGGTGTGTGGAAGGTTGAGATGAACCGCAACATGTCGGTATTCGTGCTCAATGTCACCTGCCCCATGCTCATAATTGGTTCGGTAATGGGCGAGGGTTTGCAATTTAGCGACCAAGAAGTGTTTCAACTCATAGTTGTCTCGCTCATCAATTACGCCGTGCTCATCGCCGGAGCCTTTCTCATCGCAAAAGTATGGCGCGTGCGGCCCGACCGTCAGGGATTGCAGAAATTTATGGTCACCTTTGGCAACGTCACCTTCATCGGATTTCCCGCCTGTGCTGCTATCTTTGGCGACCGTGCCGTCTTCTACGCCTCGGTGCTTGACATCCCCTTCAACCTCCTAATCTTTACCGTCGGACTCTCCTTTGTAACGGAACAGCCCATACGCTCAGTGTTTCGCCCCAAGGTCTTGTTCTCGCCCTGCGTAGTGGCAAGCGTTATCGCCGTAATTTTGGCACTCATGAAGGTAGAAACGCCGCCGATGATTGGTAAGTTTTTCCACCTCGTAGGCGACATGACCATCCCCTGCGCCCTGCTGCTCATTGGCGCCACACTCGCCACCATCCCTGCTCGCGACATGATGGGCAACAGGTTTGTTTACGCCATCGCCTCATTAAAGTTGCTGATAATGCCGGCGGTAGTGTGGGCGGTGTTCCAACTTTTCGGCTTCGACCCCTTTGTTACAAACGTCGCCGTGGTACTGAGCGGTATGCCCGTAGCAGCAAACGGCATCATGTTCTGCCTTAAATACGGCAAGGATGAGCACCTGATGACGCAAACCATATTCCTCACCACGCTGCTCTCCCTCTTCACCCTCCCCCTCATTGCTTACATCTTACCCCTTATACAATGAATAAATCCCCTTGTTTTGATGAGAACAAGGGGATTTATTTTGCTGCCCACTCGGTGGCAATGCAGGGGAATTTACACCTCAATTTTTCCAAATTTTCCAACGAAAAATAACACCTCGTAACTACTTGATAATCAGTATACCTTAGAGGGGTAAAATTATTAGTAACCTTTTTTAAAATATGTTACTAATAATTTTTTTTAGGTTACTAATAATTTTTACGAAAATAGGTATAGTTTTTAGCGCTATGGATTTTGGGGTAAAAAAGTGGGGAACGGAGTGGGGGAGGAGACACCAAAATCTGGGGAGGTGTAGCCAAAAATTGGCTGCATTTGAATGAATGCTTCCGCTATTATTATAAAAAAATGAACCGGGCAACTTCCGTTGCTCGGTTCACTCTATATATATTATTAAGCCTGCTTGTTAGCTTCAACCCACTTGCGTGCGTTTACAAATGCTTCCATCCAGGGAGTTACATCCTGCGCGAGGCGGTCGGCGGGATAGTAAGCGTTTTGCCAGGGATAGAAGGCGCGCTCAAGGTGAGGCATCATTGCGAGGTGACGGCCGTCGGGAGAGCAAATACCTGCTACACTGTAGTCAGAACCATTAGGATTAGCGGGATACTCATCGTAAGAGTACTTGAGCACTACGTTGTACTTGTCTTCAGCATAGGGAAGGCTGAACTTACCTTCGCCGTGAGCCACCCAAATACCGAGTTGGTCACCACTGAGTGAGCCAAACATCACGCTACGATTCGTTGTAACCGTTACGCCAACAAACGCACTTTCAAACTTGTGAGAGTCGTTGTGGAGCATGTGCGTACGCTTCTTGTGGTCGGGGTTAATAAGGTTGAGTTCTACCATGAGTTGGCAACCGTTACATACACCGAGTGAGAGCGTATCCTTACGTGCGTAGAAGCGGTCGAGAGCTGCCTTTGCCTTGGGGTTGTAAAGGAAGGCACCTGCCCAACCCTTTGCTGAACCCAATACGTCGGAGTTAGAGAAACCACCGCAGAAGACAATCATATTGACATCGTCGAGCGTTTCACGACCCGTAATGAGGTCGGTCATCATAACGTCCTTCACATCAAATCCGGCAAGGTAGAGTGCATACGCCATTTCGCGTTCGCCGTTCGTACCCTTTTCACGAATGATTGCTGCACGCACACCGCTGGGAGTGCGACGGTCGGGATTGATGCCGAGACTTTCAAACGTACCCTTGAATTCGGGACGGAGGTTAAACTCGATGGGCTGCTGCTTATAGTTTTCGTAACGCTTCTTCGCACAACCGTGGAAGCTCTGCTTCGTATCGAGGAGGTAAGAAGTTTCGTACCAAATTTCGCGCAAGTGATCGATGCCAAACTGATATGTAGCGCCGTCCTTTTCTACCAAGATGTGGCGTTCGTCAGTGGGCTGACCTACCTTGAGATAACTTACACCAGCCTCATCAAGGAGTGCCTTGAAGGCTGCCTTATTCTTATCGCTCACCTGTACGATAACACCAGGATTTTCAGCGAAGAGAATCTTCACGAGGTCTGCTTCCTTAAACTTGTCAAGGTTAATGCAGAGACCGCCTTCTGTGTTAGCGAAGCACATTTCAAGCAACGTAGTAATCATACCACCTGCAGAAATGTCGTGACCTGACATGATGAGACCCTTTTCGATTAACTGCTGCACAGCATTGAAGGCGTCGCGGAAATATTCGGGATTCTGTACTGTGGGAACGTCACTACCTACGCGGTTCAAGCTTTGTGCGAATGCCGAACCACCGAGGCGGAGCGTGTCAAACGAGAAGTCGATGTGGTAGAGGGCAGACTTTTCGCAGTTTACTACTACAGGACTCACCACCTTGCGAACATCGCTCACTTCACCGCCTGCGCTGACAATCACAGTGCCCGGAGAAATAATCTTTTCGTCGTTGGGGTACTTCTGGGTCATTGAAAGCGAGTCCTTACCTGTAGGAACGTTGATTTCAAGAGCGCAGCAGAAGTCAGAGAGTGCTTCTACACCGCGATAGAGACGCGCATCTTCACCCTTCTGTGAGCGACAGGGCCACATCCAGTTTGCAGAGAGGCTCACGCTATCGAGTCCGTTTGCCAAAGGTGCCCAAACGAGGTTCGTAAGTGCTTCAGCAACTGAAAGTACAGAACCAGCGGCGGGATCAGCCAAACCTGCCTGAGGAGCATGACCGATTGCCGTAGCAATACCTGCCTTACCGCGGTAGTCAAGTGCCACTACGCCACAGTCAGCAAGGGGTAACTGAAGTTCACCCTGCGTTTGCTGTTGCGCAACCTTACCTGTAACTGAACGGTCTACCTTATTCGTCAACCAGTCCTTACAAGCCACGGCTTCAAGTTGGAGCACGTTGGTCAAATATTCGTCAAGATTCTTAACATCGTAGGTTACGTTTTCATACTTACGCTCTACGGTTTCGTCAACCATGATAGTCTTGGGAGAGTGACCGAACATCTGAACCACATCAAGGTCGAAGGGACGCACACCATCCGCTTGCTCGAAAGCAAAATGGGCATCGCCCGTACATTCACCCACTACGTACATCGGAGCACGTTCGCGCTCTGCAATCTTACGCACATGTTCGATGTGTTCTTCCTGAATGAGGAAACCCATACGCTCCTGGCTTTCGTTGGCAATGATTTCCTTTGCCGAAAGTGTCTGGTCGCCGATGGGGAGGTTCTTCATGTCGATAACACCACCGCATTCTTCCACCAACTCTGAGAGACAGTTTACGTGACCTGCAGAACCGTGGTCGTGGATAGAAACAACGGGGTTTACATCTTCTTCACAGAGGGCACGCACCAAGTTGTTCGCACGCTTCTGCATTTCGGGGTTCGCACGCTGTACGGCATTGAGTTCGATACCTGAACTGTAGCGACCTGTATCTACGGAAGAAACAGAACCACCTCCGAGACCAATGCGATAGTTATCACCACCGACAACAACAACCTTGTTACCCTTCTGAGGTGTACCCTTAAGGCAGTCGCGCTTTGTGCCATAACCCACACCACCTGCAAGCATGATTACCTTGTCATAACCATACTTTTCACCATTTTCCTGGTGTTCGAAAGTAAGTACAGAACCCGTGATAAGGGGCTGACCAAACTTGTTACCGAAGTCACTTGCGCCGTTAGAAGCCTTAATCAAAATCTGTTCGGGAGTCTGATAGAGCCACTGGCGTACAGGAAGAATATCTTCCCAATCGCGACCGCCGTCCAAGCGGGGGTAAGAAGTCATATATACAGCCGTACCAGCGATAGGCCAAGAACCTACACCGCCACCCATACGGTCGCGGATTTCACCGCCCGTACCTGTTGATGCACCGTTAAAGGGTTCTACAGTTGTGGGGAAGTTGTGCGTTTCAGCCTTCAAAGAAATCACTGATTCAATATCCTTGATGACAAAGAAGTCAGAAGTAGAGTGGTCCTTGGGAGCAAATTGTTCCACAACGGGACCTACTGAGAAGGCTACGTTATCCTTATAAGCAGAAATAATCTTGTGAGGATTTTCCTGTGTAGTCTTCTTAATCATCGCGAAGAGCGAAGAGGGCATTTCCTGACCGTCAATGATGAACGTACCACCGAAGATCTTGTGACGGCAGTGCTCAGAGTTCAACTGCGCAAAGCCGAATACTTCAGAGTCAGTGAGCTTGCGGTTAAGCTGTGCCTCAACATTGTGGAGGTACTGGATTTCCTCGGGCGAGAGTGCGAGACCTTCCTGCTCGTTGTACGCTTCGAGGTCGTCAATCTGCTGAATAGCCGCAGGCTGAAGGTTGATGGTGAAAATATCCTGGTTCAAACCCGTGTACATACGCTGAAGCATGGGGTCGTAATCCGCATCCTTGCTTGCAACGGGGAAATATTCTTCAATACGTGAGATACCCTGAAGGTTCATGTTCTGTGTAATTTCCACAGCATTCGTACTCCAAGGCGTAATCATTTCACGGCGGGGACCTACGAAGTAACCCTCGAGCGTTTCGCCTTCGAGAAGTGCAGCGTCGCCGTAAAGCCAGCAAAGTTCATTTACTTCATCCTGTGTGAGCTGGTGATTTACTTGAGTAGCAATCACACTCTGCTCCTTTGTCTTAAAAAACAAAATCATAATGTGGTAGGATAATGGTTTATATATTTCCTTGCAAAGATACATTTTTTAAGGAAAAGGGGAAAGGGGAATATCTTGAAAATAACGGCACCCCACACATTTTTTACCCTTGCATATAAAAAACAAAACCGGGGAGTGCATTTGCCGTCACTCTCCGGTTCGTTTAAGGGTATATATTTCGAATAAAATCACGCCCCACAATTCACTAAAATTTCATCAAAATTTTCACTCCAAAAATTGCGAAAAAATGAGACAAAAATAACGGCAATTTTAAGGGCAATATTTTTGCTGAAAATTATTAGTAACCTTTTTTAAATTATCTTACTAATAATTTTTTTTAGGTTACTAATAATTTTTACGAAAAGTAATTTAGTTTTTAGCACTACTATTACAAAATTACAAATCTCTGATTTTAAATAATTTACAACAATCTCACCACTTCATGCAATACCATAAACCTCAGCGTAAATAGTTTCAATCATTTTTTCAATAAATTCAGTCTCAAAAATGTTGCATTTTTTCGCCTCGGGGGCACACATCATCAAGTGCATTTCTATTGCTTCGCCTCCCGCTTCATAGGGCGGTTGCAAGTAAGGGATTTCTAATGCGCAAAATCCGCTACGCTCGTAAAATTTCTTCCGCGCCAACTGCTCCGCCGTCGCTCCCCGCTCTATTTCTAACAGCAAGGGTAGGGGAGATGCGGACTTTATATATTGCAACAAGCGCGTGCCATAACCGCAGTTGCGACACTCGGGCACGATGGCAAGGTGTTCCACAAAGCGGAACGCCCCTAATGTCCACAAGGTGAAGAATCCTACAAACTTCTCGCCCTCCAAGGCGGCATATACCTCAAACTTCGGGTTGCGGTCGGCATACTCCCGTTGCAACGCCATATTGCGGCGCTCGCTGGCGGGAAAGGCGCTCGTGAGCAACCCCTCTACCTGCGCATAATAGGGGGATGCGGTGGTGATGGAAAGAAGGTGCATTGTGAAAGGGGTATTTCGTCTTAAAAATGAAACCCTCTCCCCGCACAGGGAGAGGGTTCTATGTGTTTTTTACGCTTTAACAAATCTGTAAGTCAATCACTTAGAAAGGATTTACTTCCTCGCCAAGGATTTCGTTTACCAACTTGTTTGCCAACGAACTGGTGCCGATGCGGAAGAGGTTTTTGTCAATAAATTCCTGACCGAGAAGTTCGCGAACAATAGTGTAGTACGCCACGGCGTCGTCTACCGTCTTGATGCCGCCAGCTGCCTTGAAACCTACCCAGCGACCTGTCTGCGCCTTGTATTCCTTAATGGCCTTACACATTACGTATGCCGCTTCGGGAGTGGCAGCAATGCTGATTTTACCCGTAGAAGTCTTGATGAAATCGGCACCCGCATACATCGAAAGCACAGATGCCTTCTTGATTGCCTCTGCTGAGAGGAGCGCACCCGTTTCGAGGATAACCTTCAAGGGCGCAGTGCCGCACGAAGCCTTGATTTCAGAAATTTCATCCGAGCAGGTTTCGTAGTCACCACTCAAGAAAGTACCTACGCTGAGCACCATGTCGATTTCCGTAGCACCGTCCTTTACCGCAAGTGCCGTCTCGATGGTCTTAATTTCGAGGAAGGTTTGAGAAGAGGGGAACCCACCGCTCACACAAGCAATCTCCGTCTTATCAACCTCAAGGCTATCGCTCACAATCTTGGCAAAGTTGGGATAGACACAGATGGTTGCCATCGCGGGAAGTTCGGGGTGTGCTTCATAAAAGTTGTTGACGTTCTCGGTAAACTTCAACACCGATTCTTGTGAGTCGGTCACCGTGAGCGTAGTGAGTTCTACGGCGCGCAACAACTGCTTCTTCACCTCGTCAGTATTGTAAAGCGCCTGCTTTTCCTCAAGCAACTTCATTACTTCGTGATGCACACGTTCATCATTGAGTTCAGCACAATGATATGCTTCAAACATTTCTTTA
>JAGBYW010000016.1 GCA_017628555.1 Bacteroidaceae bacterium
ATCGCGCAATAGTGTGCAGAATGTAGCAGCTATTCGCAAGACGAAGAAAGCCATCCGCAAGGCTTTTGAAAATTCATTGGCTGGCAAGGGTTCAAGTCTTGTAGAAATCGTTTCTACATGCTCATCAGGTTGGAAGTTGACTCCCGTTAAGGCCAACGAATGGATGGAGGAAAACATGTTTAAGTATTATCAATTGGGCGACCTTAAGGATAAAGATTAAGGCGCTCCGAAGTATTCCGAGATATGAAACAAGAAATAATTATTTCCGGTTTTGGCGGTCAGGGTGTTCTCTCTATGGGAAAGATTTTGGCCTATGCCGGATTGATGGAAGATAAAGAAGTAACATGGATGCCCGCCTATGGTCCCGAACAACGTGGAGGTACGGCAAATGTGACGGTGATTGTGAGCGATGAACCCATTTCTTCGCCAATCCTTTCGCAATATGATACGGCCATCCTTTTGAACCAACCCTCGGTGGATAAGTTTGAGGCTAAGGTAAAACCTGGTGGCACGCTTATTTACGATAGTTTCGGCATTCTCAACCCTCCCACACGCACTGATATCAACATCTATAGCATTAGTGCGATGGAGACGGCGGCAGAGATGAAAATCATGAAGTGCTTCAACATGATGATTTTGGGTGGTTACTTGAAGAAGCATCCCATTGTGAACCTCGAAAGTGTGATGAAGGCACTTGCAAAGACACTTCCCGAGCGTCACCACGGACTTCTCCCTGTCAATGAACAGGCCATCCTTAAGGGTATGGAAATCATCAAGTAAACAAAACAACAAAATAAAGGGGCGGGTAGGGACTTGTCCTATCCGCCTTCTTACTATTTCTTAATCAATAGATTAAATCCTAAAATTTATTACTATGGCAAGTCGTAAAGTTCTTAAGAAGGCCATCAAGGGTGCTTGTGGCGAACTCTTTGCTGATTGTGTTGCGCTCAGCATGTGTAAGGATGCAAATAAGGAAGCGCTCTATGCGCTCGAACAAAAGTTAGTTGATTTGTGTCAAGACTTCGTGTCACGTCTTTCTCACACAGAAAAGGGCAACGAAAAGAAGTTCTATAAGAAGTTAATAGCAGAGTTTACGGATTCTATCAACGCCATCGCTGAAGAAATTATCAAGGCATAATCATGTCCAATTTCTATTATCGCTTGTTGTTCAAGCGCATGGGGTGGAGTGAGCAAGTGAGCATTCCACACCGTGACAAATGCATCATCTGCGTAGCGCCCCATACCAGTAATTGGGACTTCATTATTGGCCAATTATACTATCGCTCCCTTGGGCGTACGGCAGGTTTCTTGATGAAGAAAGAGTGGTTCTTCTGGCCCCTTGGCATCTTGTTCAAAAAGATGGGAGGCATCCCCGTCTATCGCTCTAAAAAGACCAGTATGACCGACACTTTAGCTGAGCGCATCAAGGAGATGGAGCGTTTTGAACTGGCGGTAACCCCCGAAGGCACACGCTCCAAAGTAACAACTTGGAAACGAGGTTTCTATTTCATTGCTCTCAAGGCCGGCATTCCTATTCAACTTTATGACCTTGATTATAAAAACAAGGTCATCAGGTGTACCAAAGAATTGATGCCAACGGGAGATGTCGAAGCTGACATGCGAGAGATTATGGAGTATTACAAGAACTCTAACGCCAAGTATCCCGAAAAGTTTGCTATTGAAAATATTTAGATGACAAGGTTTATTTTATCCCTTTTTGGATTACTTACTTTAATCCATCTTAATACTCGTGCATCCCTTTTGTCGGTAAGAGGGATGCACGACCTTATAACAGATCGGGAGGATCGCGAAGAAGTACTCTGTGACACTCTGCAGACGTTTTTTAAGAATTACCATCGACCAGGTTATTATGTTCGTAAGGAATTTGCAATTGACTCCTTAAGATTGAATGATAGCGTAAAAGAAATTAGGATTTATCCTAATGAAAACTTTTATTCACAGGTGTTTAGCGATAATTTGTTGAAGCAAATCTATAATAATCTGAAGATGCTTCTTCCTGTTGATTATGCAGATTACCGCTTGCGTTTATTTTCGAAACGTAACCATCCGCTTGAATCACTTGTGCCGAATTTTTTACGAACGGATAGTCTTGATGAGTGTAGACGATTCTCGATTGATGCAACAGAGCAAGGAATTCCTTGGGTGCAATATTCAAGCAAACCTTATGTTGTTACCAAGGGACTTCAAAATCGCCATTTGATGGTGTGGGCGAGTCATGGTAAATATTACAAAAATAAGGTTGATCGTTGGGAATGGCAGCGTCCCAATCTCTTTTGTTCAACAGAGGATTTGTTAACACAATCTATCGTTAATCCATTCCTTTTTCCTATGTTGGAAAGAGCAGGTGCTATAGTTGTGACGCCTCGAGAGCGTGATATGCAAACGGCAATGGTTGTGATTGACAACGATTCACGATGGAAAGCAGGGTGTTATGAGGAGCAGATGCGTGGTAAACAACAATGGGTTACCGTGGCCGAAAAGAAAGCCTTTGCCATGCTAAAAGAACCTTTGACTGATGGCTGGAATCCTTTTACACTCGGTAGTGCCCGCGCTATAGAAACCGTAAGGGGGAAGAATGACGTTAGTACCGTATTGTGGAAACCTAACTTTACGAAAGGGGGAAGTTACTCCGTTTATGTGTCGTATGTTACTTTGCCCAATAGTGTGAGTGATGCACATTATGTTGTATATCATCAGGGTGGCACTTCTACGTTTTGTATCAATCAGCAGATGGGGGGAGGAACATGGGTATATCTCGGGACTTTTGAATTTAGTGCCGATAGACAAAAGTTACAAGGTGTGATGCTCACAAATCAGAGTGTAGAAGACGGTGTTGTAACAGCTGACGCTGTACGTTTCGGTGGAGGCATGGGGCAGAGTCTACGTGAGGGTAGGGCTTCTCATCTTCCATCTTATCTTGAAGCAGCACGTTATTATACGCAATGGGCAGGTCTCCCAGACGGTTTGTGTAACACAGAAGGCAGTAACAATGATTATATTGACGATCTCCGTTGTCGCTCAAATTTTCTAAATTATTTAGCTGGAAGTTCAGCTTATTTACCTACGGAGGAAGGTCTTGGTGTCCCTCTCGAACTCTCGCTTGCTGTCCATACCGACGCTGGTTATCGACCTGATACTATATTCGGAACGCTCTCTATCAGTACAAATTATGATGTTACCACTGGCGCTACTTATCCTTCGGGAATTTCACGCATGGCGTCTTCTGACCTTGCGCATTGGGTAGCAATTACTCTCACCCAAGATATGACTAATTTGCTCGGAAGAGAATGGACGCGTCGTCAATCGTGGGATCGTAATTACAGCGAAACACGCACGCCTCAAGTGCCTTCTGCTATTCTGGAACTTCTCTCACATCAGAATTTCACTGATATGCGTTATGCTCATGACCCTTATGTGAAGTTTCATATTGCGCGAAGTATCTACAAATCGCTCTTGCGTTATGTTAATTATCAGCATCGTGTGACAGATGTGGTGGTGCAACCACTCCCCGTAAAAGATATGTGGTTGAAACTTGATTCTGAAAAGAATTATATAACTCTGGGATGGCGTCCAACCTCAGATCCTTTAGAACCCACCGCGAGACCTACTTGTTATATTGTCTACACCAAAATTGGTGATAATGCTTTTGATAAAGGGCAAATTGTTTCTTCATCAAGATTCTCCATGCCCATTACTCCAGGTGTTCAATATAGTTTTCGAGTAGCTGCACTCAATGACGGTGGGGAGAGTTTCCCATCTGAGGAAATGACTGCCTATCGCGCACCTAACGAACAAGCGCGTGTGATAATCGTCAATGGTTTTACGCGACTTTGTGGTCCAGCCTTTGTTCAAAATGCCGATAGCGTGGGTTTCCTTCTGCAGAAAAATATTGGTATTCCATGGAATTCAACTTCAGGTATTGCTGGTAATCAAGTGTGTTTTGATCCTAATCGAGCAGGTCGCGAGGGTGAAGGGGCATTGGGATTTTGTACCAGCGAATGGGAGGGAAAAACCATTGCTGGAAACACCTTTGACTTTACCTCTGAACATGGGCGTACTCTTGCGCGCATGAAAGAATATTCTTTTGCTTCTGCCTCTGTATCTGCTGTAGAAAAGGGTGATGTATCCCTTTTTGATTACGACGTGCTTGACTATGTACTTGGGCGTCAAGCAAATGGCGCGGAAAATTTGTATCCAGCCAAGACTTTTACTCCAGCTTTTCAAGTGCGCCTTACTGATTATACTCGTCAAGGGGGGCATCTACTCGTTACGGGTTCACATTTAGGAAGTGATATGCAGGAAGCGGATGATCGTAAATTTCTTGCTCGTACCCTTGGTGTGGCTTATGCTGGTTTTGTTCCGGCTGATTCGTGTGGCACGCTACTTGGTCTTAATATGCAAATACCTGTCTATAATACCCCCTCTGCCGAGCATTATGCTGTAGGTCATCCTGACGTCCTCGTGCCATCTGGCAAGACTGGTTTTTCTGCATTTGCTTACACAATGGGGAAGTCGGCAGGAGTAGCATATAAAGGAAAAAAGCATCGTGCCATTACCTTAGGAGTGCCGTTTGAATGTATTGCAGATCCACAACGTCGAGAACTTGTTATGCGAGCTATGCTTAATTACCTTATACAGTAGGATAGGGTGAGCGTAAAAAATAACCGTGTGTAACTAAAACGTATTGTAGAATGATAGGGATGCACATCGTGTATCCCTATCATTTTATACCCAGTAATGACAAAGATTGCTTATTTTCTTAAATAGTCAAATTTATCTCCCACTTATTTCAAAATATCTCTCAATCAGATTAAATTATCTCCCACTTAGTTTCTACTAACAATAAGTACTTTTATTCAACTTATTTTATGC
>JAGBYW010000177.1 GCA_017628555.1 Bacteroidaceae bacterium
GGGACCGCAAAGCGGTGAGGGGGTGCGTGGTCTGATAGCAATACAAATATGCATAGTAAACTCTTATTGTATTCGCACCCCCTCACCACCTGCGGTGGTCCCCTCCCCCTATAAACAGGGGGAGAGCGCCATGCGGATTTTATCCTTCACCCCCCATGCTCAAATACCTAACCTACGACATCGTCTTCCAAGAATTTCCCGACGAGGTTACGCTTGCCGTCAATCTCTCGCTTTGCCCCAACAAGTGCCCAGGTTGCCACAGCTCGATTTTGCTGGGCGATGTGGGCGAGGTGCTTGATGCCGACGTGCTCATCAGCCTTACGGAGAAGTATAAGGGCGAAATCACCTGCGTAGCCCTTATGGGTGGCGACAACGACCCACAGGCCGTTGGGCAGGTGCTTGCCGCCGTGAAGCGCCACTATGGCGGGGCGCTCAAGACGGGGTGGTACAGCGGCCGACAGGAACTTCCTGCCGACTTCAACCCCGCTGCCTTCGACTATGTCAAGGTAGGTCCCTACCGAGAAGCTTTGGGCGCATTGAAAGACCGCACCACCAACCAACGCTTCTACCGCGTAGAGCCCGACGGCTCATTTACCGACCTCACCCACCGCTTTTGGAGGTAGGGGGGAGGACTGATGAAAACGCACGACAGGTGTCTGAAAAAAATCCAGACACCTGTCGTGTTTTTTATGGGCTGCGGGCATAGAAAAATTACACTCCGCAACCCCCTAAATAGTTTGCTGAAAAACTAAACCTATTGTAGTAAAAATTATTAGTAACCTAAAAAAAATTATTAGTAAGATAATTTAAAAAAGGTTACTAATAATTTTTACCTTCTTAACTGCTTGATTTTCAGCGTGTAATTTTGGGCTGATTTTTAGTTAAAAAATGTTAGAAATTCCAGTACATTCCAAACGAAAGATCCATTGTGTTGAGGTCAAACTGGAAGCCCTTTTGACCATTAAGGTCTTCGGTGTCAGAATAACCTAAGAGTCCGGCACGAGCTACCAATGAAATCTTGTCGTTCACTTCATAAATAATACCGGGTTCAAAACCTGCTGCCCAAGCGCTCATGTTGTCGCTGCCGTCTGCCTTAAGTCCACCAATTTCTACGGTTGCATCTGCAAAGAATGTAACGGCGCCTACCTTAAAGAAGTTGTAGCGCGCATAGGGTGCAACGTCAAATCCTGTAATGTCAGCCGCATCTGATTGGGCATACTCAAAATCAAATTTTGCACCGATTGACCATTTGTCGCTCAGCTTGTAACCGACTTCCGGACTAATTGTAATTGTTGTAATCTTGCTGTCGATGTTCTTGTCATCAACGCTTGAGAAGCCAAGTCCGCCACCTACATAAGTTTGTGCGCTCATAGCAACTGTTGCAACTGCACTCACGAGAAAAACGAGTAACTTTTTCATAATGATTTTGATTTAAGTAATAAATAAATGTGGTTAGTAAAATATGAATGCTTCCCTGCGTAGGGAGGATTCTCTTAGCGTGTAAAATAGTTGGTGGTTAGGAATGTTTATCGCCCTAAAATCCACCACTTTTTTCCGTTGATAATATAGACTCCGGGGCGCAAATTTTGCTTTATCCATTCGAGGGTGACGCCCTTGGCGATGCACGTTCCGCTCAGTGAGAAAACCGCCACGCGAGCGGGGAGGTCGGCGCTAAGGTTAGTGATGGCGGTGAGCGTAGTAGTGCCCGTGACGGTAATGTCATGGGCGGGCATATGGTCAGGTAGGTTGCTCCAGCCGTTAAACGTGCGGTATTCGTCGGAGGGTACCTCAAGGGGCATGATGGGTGTGCCGTAGACGCATTCTTCTATAGCATAGACCTCGCCGTCGAGGATGTAGGTAATCGTGTAACTATTGCGCTGATAGATAAGTTCGATAGTAATGTCTTCGTAAGGCATCACCTCGGGCACGTAACTATAGCCCACGAAGCTGCATCCCGTTATTCCGGGCGGTTCTGAGAGCGCGATGGGTTCGCCCGCAGGGTGTTGCTCCGTCCAAATCATGTCTTGATCCATACCCGTAAATACGCCCGAAATAAAATAGGTGATGGTAAAATATTGTGGGGGCGCGATGTAAAACCAAGTGAAGGAGGCATCGTCAAACTCGGCTTCGTAGCCCGCACGGTCGGAGAGGATGATGTTGCTCAACTCGGCCGAGTAATCGCCTGTGGTTACAGAGGCGTCGGCTGTGACGGTAAGCGTTGCCACACACCCCGAGTTGCCCACGATTGCGGTGTTCGTAAGCGAATATGCCACTAATTTATACACCCCACTGGGGTGCGCATTGACCGCTACGGAGTGGTCGGGCAGGCGTGTGCTTGCCGCGGCAGAATGTTCCACGAGGGTAAACCCTTCAGGCAGCTTGATGTCCATCTGAAAGGCGGTGTAATTCGTGCCTTCGGGATTCTCAAGACTAAGTTCCAAAGTCCATTCTTCAGGGTTAGCGCCAGGGATTATTTCGGCAGTCATGTAGTCTTGCGCCCCAGCCGAAAGGCTGAAGAGGAGTGAGAGGGCGCACCACAGGAGTGTTAAACCTTTGTGTTTCATAGCGTTTGCTGTTTATTTGCTAATCGTGACCTTTGTTTCGTCTACGATGTAGATGCCGTTGGGCAGGGTGATTGTGTTTCTTCCAGGCTTCAGGTCAATTACCTTAATGCAGCGTCCGTCGAGGGCATATATTGAGAGTTGGCGCGCAGTTACGGTTTCAACCACAAGGGCTTCACCGCCACGGATGGCAGTAGTTTGCGTGCTGGGAAGTATGCCCGTAGTCGTTACATCGAAGTGCGCTGACTGCGCGGCTACACGTAGGTCTTCGCCCCGCTTATTGGTGAGCAACGCTGCCGAGGTGCTGATGATGCGCTCGGCGGTTGCCAACATCTGCGAGGGTTTGAGGGCGAGGAACATCTCATGCGTGCCGGCGGGGATGGGAGTGCCGTTGTCGGAATAGAGAATCACGCGGTAGTTGGTCTCACCCACTTGCTCGAACACCGCCTTGTGGTTATCAAAAACTGAGGTCAAGTCGATGTCTTGAAGCGTCATTTGACGGGGAAGTTGGAGGTCAAATTGCAGGGCTACGTAGGCGTCGCTCTCCACTTGGAGCGTGAGGGGACAGTAAGTATCTTCGTTCAGCCCAACGCTGAAGGGTTGCATCTTTAAAGTGGCTTGCGCCTTCGGGCGTGACAATACTGTGCTGCTCAGTTGGGGCTGGTGCATCACGAGTGCCACGGCGTGAACCACGTCATTGATATTGACGACGCTATTGCCGTCAATGTCGGCCTGATCAAAGTTGAAACTTTCATTGGGCTTACCCAAAATTTTATTGAGTATGCACGTCACGTCGGCCACCGTAATGTAGCCGTCGAGATTTGCGTCGCCCAAGGAAATTTCCATGGGTTGGTCGAGGTCGAAAGTCTCTAAATTGTCAAAGATATACTGGGCGCGGGTCGCAAGCCAGTTGACGGTGTTGGTCTTTACCTGCTCGTAATTTTTACCATCGCCCCAGACGTTAGCATTGTCCTGGAAAGAGCGGTTGGCATACTGGTAATAGGTCTCAACATAGTCAAGGAGTTCGGCATAATGCTGTTCCATAAAATCTTTCCACTCCTTGTAATACGTGCGTCTCACCAGTTCGCTATTATACCTGAGGTCGTAGAAGAAATTGTAGCCGTAGTTTTTAATGAGTTCGGTGAAATAATCATAGGTAGGCGAGCATTCGCAATAAGATTTCGTTTCCTCATAACCGTATGCCCAGTCAAAGTCCCATACAGGACCGAAAATGTAGCGGCTGTGTAATGCCGTCAAGTCTTCCTTATACAAGTACGTGCTTTTGGGGTGACCCAATTCGAGATTCATAACTAACTCGTTTACCAAAAGGAAGCGTGCGAACATCTCTACGTCAATATGGCGCGCGTAATCGTCAGTGCCGAGGTAGAGAATGTCTGTAAAGTTTCCGAAGTTCTCACGTATGAGGTCATACATGGGATAGGGGTCTTCGAGTTCGTCTAAATCGGGGTCTTTAATATTGGTTGGGAGGTAGTAAGAGTAAGTGCGGAAGCGGAAAAGCTCATCGTAGTAGGTGTCTAACTCAAGCAATACGGCATTGGTCTCGTCGTCCAAGTCAATACTATTATTGCTGATGCCCACTTGTTGGGTGAAATTATAATTACCTCTGTAAATGTCGTTGAGGTAAAGGTCTACGGGGATAATGCGATTGGCTCCTGCCGTTTCAACCATGGAGGCAATCTTCATGGCTACGGCATTTGAGAGCATAGAACCCGCTTGATTGTTGGCAAGTAGCACCCAGCTTTTGCCCTTAGTGAGGCCGAAGGGCTTCTTTGAGGAGTCAAACTTCAGGCGATACGGACTCTTGCCATACTGTCCCGCCCAGCTGCTATTGCCTCGGCCGCGGATGTTCACGCTGTCCTCGAAATTGGGGAAGACTCCCGCGCCGTCGATAATGATCTTGGCTTTCAGGTAAGTCTCTTTATCGGCGGGGAACTGACCATTGTCGGTGTATATATATATTGAGGGCACGCGCGCCGTGTCGGTAGGCCAGTCAATGCTGACACAGACATCGCGCCCAAAGGGTCGCATCTCGTAAGCATACTGTGCGGGTTGGATGAGGGTAGGTGGCTCGGGCTCGCCCTGCTCAATGAGTTCCTTGATCCAAAATTCCGACAACACCAGGTAGTTCTTATAATTCGCCTCAGTCATGGTGAAGCGGATGAATTTGCAGGGCGTTTCAAGAGTGACAAGGGGAGACTCGTAGGTCATTCCGATACCAAACTGGGGCACGCCATCTTCTGCCGTAAAGTCGCGGACGTCAATCCAGTCTTCTCCGTCTTTACTTACTTGCAGGAAGAAGGCTTGCGGCATGCGCTCGGCGGTGCGATAGCTGGTAGAATACCCGATGATGAATTGCTGCAACTCACGCTCAAGCGCCACTTCGATATAGGGGAAGTCAGAGAGGGGGAGTTTTTCGTAATCTCCCGTTCCCCATGTCGAGTGGAAGTAAGTTGCGGTGTTGTTATCTACGAGTTTGTCAACGTCTT
This sequence comes from Bacteroidaceae bacterium, assembly GCA_017628555.1. Lineage (GTDB taxonomy): Bacteria > Bacteroidota > Bacteroidia > Bacteroidales > Bacteroidaceae > Alloprevotella. Next base: position 5,069 of record JAGBYW010000177.1, read on the forward strand.
CGTCATAATTTGAGGGGGCGTTGGTAGAAAGTTGGTCGGCGCTGAGGGGAACTTGCGCATAGACGTCGCCATCGGTGGGTTCGCTCCATACTTCGTCGGAGACTTTGCGGTAAGATAGTGTGTGCCATCCGTCGTAGCCGATGGTGTAAGTAACATCGTCAGCAAAGGGGTTGCGCGACTGCTTGCTCACCTGCTCCTTATTGCCCACCCACACCTTGGCGCGGTCGTCGCTCACCTGAAACGAGGGGGTCAACCACTTGCCGATGGCGCCCACGCTGAGGCGGAGGGTATCGGCGCCCACTTCGGCCTCGACGTCGGTAAATATCTGGTCGTTATACTTGTTGTTAAACTTAAAGGAGGTGAAGTTGGGCAACTGCTGTGGTAGGGTGTGACCCACGGAGTCGATTTCGGCGGTGGGGAAGCTCACGACGGAGTCGTTGATGAGCGTGATGCGCGCCGCGTCTGCACTGTGCTCGAACGTACGTACGAACTGGGCGGGATAGACGTTTACACGACCCGACTTGAAATATACTAATACATCTTGGGCTGCTGCCACGGCGGCGCAACCTGTGAAAATGCTGAGGAGGAGAGTGCGAATTTTCATACGCTTAGTGTTGAGGGGATGAAAAGGTTACATCTTACCTTGCGAAAATACGACAATTTTGTGAAACCGACAAACATAAATTTGCGCATACGTTTTGGCGTGCAGGTTTTTTGAGTGCGCACGGATTTTGGGAGCAGTTTTTGGGGCTAAAACAGTGTGTTTTTTGCCCCCCAAATAGAGTTCCCAAAAACTATATCTATTTTCGTAAAAATTATTAGTAACCTAAAAAAAATTATTAGTAAGATAATTTAAAAAAGGTTACTAATAATTTTGACCATCTTAACCGCTTGATTTTCAATGGGTATTTAGGGTGTAAAAAATGGGTACCGAGACGTGTGTGTTTCGGTACCCATGGTGAGCGTTTGCGCCTCCTTTTTCTGGGGGTGGGAGGTGCGTATTTTGGGCAGTGTTACTGCCGTCCGTCGTTCTCGTTACGCCTCTACGCGCACATAACTTTCGCCCCCGATGGCCTTCTTGATGACGTTGATGCGGGGAGAAATCTGCGTGCGGATGGCTTCGGTGTGGCTGATGATGCCCACCTTGCGGCCTTGCTGACTTTGCAGGTTTGCCAGGGCTTGCATGACAAGGTTTAAAGAGTCTTGGTCAAGGTTTCCAAAACCTTCGTCGATGAATAGGCTACCGATGCTGAGCCCTTCGGAGGAGATGTTTGCCAGGCTGAGGGCGAGGGCAAGACTTACGACGAAGGTTTCGCCGCCCGAGAGTGAGCTGACGTAGCGCTGCTGGTCAAACATTTCGCAGTCGATGATTTGCAGGGCCAGGGTTCCCTCTACCGTGCGCAGGCGGTAGCGGGGTGAGAGTTGGCGCAACTGGGCGTTGGCTTGCGCTACGAGGTATTCGAAGGTGTAGCTCTGGGCAATTTCGCGGAACTTCTTACCGTCGGCGCTACCGAAGAGGGTGTTGAGGCGCTGCCACCAACGTAGGTCGTCCTCTGCGTCATCAAAGCGCTTCTGCATGAGTTGGGCGTCGTGAAGCGCCTTTTGGTGGAGCTTCAACTTGTCGGTACAACGGTGGTAGCGCTCGGTCGTTTCCTTGATGTGCTGCTCTGTGCCGGCGAGCAACTCGGTGAGCGTTTCGCGGGTCTCACCCTGCTGGCTGTCGGGGCGCATGGTGTCTTGGCGCACCTGGTTGAGGTGTTGCTCTGCCAGGTCGCGGGTGTTTTGCGTTACGGTCAGTTGCTCCTTACAGTCGGCAATCTGTCGGCGCAGGGCGTTCCAGTCGCGCTTGTCGGTGAAAAGGCGCTCGAGTTCGGCAAAGCGCAGGGGCGAATGGTCGCGGTTGTAATTGTGCATCCATAGGTCGAGTTGCGACGACTGTTGCGTGTACTGCTGTGTGAAGTGCAGGAAGTCTTCTTCGAGTTTGCGCTTCGAACCGGTTATTTCTGCGAGTTCCGTCTGGGCATTGTCGTAGTGCACCTTCGCGGCAAGTTGCTTCTCGGTTACGGTGCGCACGATTTCGCGCAGGTCTTCATCCACCTGCTCGGGAGTGCGTGCGCCGAAGAGCGCCGTGAGTTCATCTTGCTTGATGCGCATGAGTTCGCGGGTGGCATCGCGGTGGTCGCGGGTGGCATTGATGTTTTGCTGCGCCACTTGCAATTCCTTCTCCTGCTGGTTGATGAAGTTCTCATTGAGTTCGCGCTTCTGCAACGACTCATCCAACTTCTTGGAAGTGTCCATCCAGTTGTGGAAAAGTGAGGAGAGGTGTGCAGCATAATGCTCGGGGTTGTTGCGCCATTTGGCCATCCATCCCGAGTCGGTAATCATGAGGTCGAGGTCAGAGTAAATTTCCTTCAGACGTCGGTCGGAAAGGTCGATGCGCTGCTTGAGGTCGTGCTGTTTAGAGCGCACGATTTTGAGCTGTGCATCCAGTTGCGAAAGTTGTGCCGTCTCTTCCGCCACACGTTCGGAAAGCGTGCGGATAAGTTGGTTGAGAGAGTTGATGTTCTCCTGGTTTTTAGAATAAACTCCCAACTCTTCCTGCTGACGGTTGAGGGCGCTCTCAGTGTTGTCAATAAGCTGCTCCAAGGTAATCATGCGCGCCTGGCGATTTACCGAGGGCGAGCAATCGCGGAAGGTAGAGTCGAGCGTAGCATACTCGCGCCACTCCTCCTGACTGCTTTGCAGGGCAGCGGTCAGGCGCTCGTAGTTGCGCTGTTCCACCTCATACTTCCCCTGCTTGTTGGCGAGCGTAGCGCGAAGGTTACGCGCCTTATTCTTAAGCTCTTCCAACTGCTCACTCGTCTCCTTGTAGCGCTGCTCAATGTTTTCGAAAATTTTACCCATCTCGCGTGCGCTCTCCGTGTGGTAAGGGTGGTGCGTACCTCCGCAAACGGGGCAGGGCGCTCCCTCCTTCAGGTTACGGCGCATGGCCTCGATGCTCTGACTGTTGTGGTAGGTGTAATTCTCTTGGGCAGCCTTGAAATTCTGTGCCGCAACGTCTATCTCTTGGTCGGCACGCGCAAGGTCTTTCGTAAGTTGGTCGATTGCAATTCTTGAGGCGTTGACCTGAATTTGGGTTTCTTCTACCTCGTCATAGGCTTTCACGAGGCGCGTCCAGAGATTTTTTGCCGAGCGTAAGGCTGCGACGCGCAAAGTATTATCGGCGATATTTTGCTGTAACTGAGAAATGTTCACCGTGCGGTTTTGCTGCTCATAGACAGCCACTTCCGCTTTGCGAGTGCTCAAAAGGTCGCTCGACTTCTGCACGTCGCGACTGCCTTTTTCCAAAAGTTGGTTCAGACGTTGCTGTGCCACTTGCTGATCTTGCATCTCGCGGTGGAGGGAAGCATTGTTCAGGCTCTCTTTTTCGAGGTCGGTGAGTTTGCTCTTGACCGTGTCAAATTTTTCAAACATCGTGCGGTAAATCGAAAGGCTTTGTTGCGCATACTGTAAGCTGTTGATGTGCTTACCCAAGTCGGCGAGTTCCTGCTTCTTCACTTCGAGCTCCGCCTTACGCTGCTCAAAGTCAATCTGTGCCTTCTGCATTTCCATGTCACGCGTTTCGAGCAGCGCTTGCTTCTCTTTAATTTCCCCTTGGATAGTCAGTCCGCGCTGGATGTCGGGGCGACGCTGCTCCATCTGCTTTGTGGCTTCGGCAAGGCGAGACGTAGCGAGGTCGTAAGCAGTGCGCATGTCTTGCACCTTAGTGTTTGCCTCTTTCAGCAGTACTTCTGCCTGGCTGCGCTCTTGCTTACACTTCTCAATGTTCGTTCTGTGATTGACAATCTCATTAAAAAGCGATTGTTGGCAAAGCACATCGTCGTAGCGGTCTAAGAGATTTCGCTCGTTGGTTAATCCGAGGTAGGCTTTGTATGCTTCAGAATACGCCACCTCACAGCGCTCCACTTCTGCGGTAGCTTTATCGTAATCGTCGAGCCACTTTAGTTGTTGGCGGGTAATCTTACATTGATTTTCAAGGTCTTTGAGCGTTGTTTCGAGTAAGGAAATCTGTCGCTCATAGTCGCGAATATCTTCTTCGTCTAAGTGGTCGCGCAGCACGGTATCTTTTTCAACCTGCAACTCTTTAAGCGCCTGCTCAGCCTTAGACTTTTCTTCAAAAATTCGCATAGAAATCGTGCCGTAAACCTCTGTGCCCGTGAGCTTTTCAAGCAGCGCAGACTTTTCCTCTATGCGTGCGTTGAGGAAGTTAGCAAAACTATTTTGCGCCAGCATTACGGTGCGCGAAAACTGTGCGTAGTCCAAACCGACGGCTTGAACGATGCGTTCCTTTACTTCCGCCTTGTCGTAGACACGCTTGTTGGGCGAGAGTTGCTCAAGGGTGTGCACCACGTTGTCATAACTGCCCGTGCGCTTGAGGCGCAAAAACCAGGTGGCACGATACTTTGCTCCCGTAGTAGCAGTAAATTCTACGACGGCAGCCCCTTCTTTTTCTCCGCGGCGTAAGTAGTTGCGCACGTCAGAAGTATTGATGTCGTTCTTCTCTACGTCTTCCGTCTTTAGGCGTTGCACATTTTCAAAGCGCGGTGCTTTGTTGTAGAGCGCAAGGCAGATGGCGTCGAGAATGGTAGACTTCCCCGCTCCCGTGTCGCCCGTAATGGCAAAGAGGCCTGCCGAGCGCAGCGGTTCTTGAGTAAAGTCAATAATATGTTCACCTGCCAGCGAGGTCAGGTTACGTATAATGATTTTGGTAATAACCATAGGGATTAGTTCATTGCTTGTGTAAAACGGTCGAGCATTTCCTGTGGCATTTCTCCGGGAAAGCGTTGTCGGTAGAAGCGTTGTGCCATTTCGAGAGGCGTAATTTGCAGGGCGGCATTGCTTACAACGACTTCCTGCTCGTCACTATTGCGCACGGACATCTCACGTACGATGCGGCAGAAGTATATTGCCTTGCCCTTCAACACTTCAGTTACCTCCGAGAGGAATGTTGGTTCGGGCTGCTGCTCACGCACACGAATTTCCAAGTAATCCCACGCATCGCGGTTGGGACGTTCGTCGGCATTGGGCAGTTGTGCGAGCGCCTCCATCACCTCTGCCGTGCTCGCCGCCCCCTTTTCGGGAATCGAACGTAGGCGACGCAGGGGCGTATATTGCAGGTGATCGACCGTACACTTACCGTCTTCAAAAACACGTACGCAGTTCACACCATGATTATAGTGTTTCTCGCTAAAAGATAAGGGAAGCACGCTACCAGAATACCACATCTGGCGGTCGTAATCCACACACTGACGGCGGTGTATATGTCCCAGCGCCGTATAACTCACCGCCTTATCCACACTCCTTGTCAATACGGCATCCTGTCCGCCTACGACGAGGCGCTCACTATGTTCCTCAGAAATCTTTGCACCAGCGGCATAGAAATGTGCCGCCGCAATGATGGGGAGTTTCTTAAAGTCCGTACGGTAAAGGGCTTTGAGCATCCCGTCTACGTAATATTTAATACCGTCGCCCACGGACAGCCCCGAGGGATACTCCGAACTGCGCAAGTAGGGGAGTGCCAAACACACCACTTCGGCCTCCGAACCCCTTCTACTGCTCAAGGGCAGCAGCAAGTCGTCAAAGTCGGGCGCACCTGACTCCGTGCGCTTCACATTCCCGCGCACATATATATTATTAGCCTTTAAGAAGGGCGAGGGTGCCTCAAGGCGGTGTGCAGAGTCGTGATTGCCCGCAATGATTACGATTTGCAGACCCTCAACTGCCTGAATCGCCTCCTTCAATACCTCATAGAAAAGACTTTCTGCGGCAGCCGAAGGATTGGCATTATCAAAAACGTCGCCCGACACAATCATTGCATCGGGTTGGTGCTCGCGAAGTTGAGCGATGAGCCAGTTAAAGAAGTGGCGGTGTTCCGCCAAGCGGTCGTGGCGGTGAAATATGTTTCCAAGGTGCCAATCGGCGGTGTGAAAGATAAGCATGGGGGAAAGGAGAAATGAGAAAGCTGAAAGGAGAAATAACCGGACGGCACTCAAGCGCCCTGCGGATGTTAATACAACCCTACCACTTCCGCCGCCAACGCTTTTAAGCGCTCACGCAAGGCAGAGGGGGAGATGACTTCCAAGGCGGGGCCAAACGAAAGCAGGGCGGAGATGAAATCCTTGGTCAGCGCTACGTTGAGGGTGAAGGTTCCGGGCGCCGCTTCCCGTTGTGAGGGGTGTAAGGGGCGTTGGCGCAGGTAGGAAGTGAGCCATTCGTTGCAGCAAATCTCAATCGCCTCGGGCGCGATGTCATTGCCGCCAAAGGCGCCGTAGCTGTGTTGGAAATAGATGGCGGCGTTAAAGTCGGCAGGTCTCGTGAAGCGTTGCGGTAGTTGCTGCACATAGCGAATGCGGTCGAGCGCAAAAGTGCGCACCTGGCTGTGGTGCGAAGAGAAGCCCACAACGTAGGCATTGCCCTGCGTAAAGCGCAGGCAGTAAGGCGAGAGCATACACGCGTATGCCGCCTTGGTGAGCGGATGATACTCCATTTTTACCACGCGTCGGCGCTCGATGGCCTCATGCAAGTCGGGCAGAAACAGACTGCCCGCCACGCTGAAATCCTCATTGCGCTCCAGCAGGTAGTTAAAGAAATCCGCCTCTCCGCTGTCGGTGTGTTGCAGGGTGTAACGCCCATTTTTCTGCACCGCCCTCACGCCGTAGGTGCGCATCATCTCATTACACTGGTCGTGAAACGTAGACGGAGGCATAGGCCTACCACGGTCGTCCTCATCCGCCCAAGCGTTGAGAATTTCCTGACGCGAAAGCCCCTGAGGGTGCTGGCGCAGCAGGCGGATAAGCCAAAGTTTTTTGTTGACAGGCATGAGCAGAATGTGGAGGTGGTTAAAAGCGGCGGGGGAAAGGCATACGGGTGCCGAAAGTGGGGTTTGGGGATGTAAAATGAGGGTGAAAAACGCACCTTTGCAACACTCTAAAAATCAAATGGTTAAGAAAGCGAAAATTATTAGTAACATATTTTAAAAAAGGTTACTAATAATTTTTTTTTTCTTACTAATAATTTTCACTACAATAGGTTTAGTTTTTCCCACCATAGGTTTGCCCCCGCAAAACCGCCATTTTTGCATCGCTCTGACAAAGTTACAATTTTTTTTGCAAAATATTGGGAGAAAATTTTTGAGGTATAGAAAAAAGAATTACTTTTGCAGTGTCATATTAAACTATTACACCAAAACACAACAACGATTATGATTGAAGTAAAAGACATTTCGTTTGGTTATGGAGGCAAGTTAAACGCTGTGTTTAAGGACTTTTCGCTCTCCGTTGCGCCCGGCAGAATCTACGGACTCTTAGGCAAGAACGGCACGGGGAAGTCCACCCTGCTTTACCTCATCGCCGGATTGCTCCGCCCCGTAAAGGGTTTGGTTACGGTAGATGGCGTGGAATCGCAACGCCGATTGCCCGAGACATTGCAAGACATATTTATTGTGCCCGAGGAGTTTGAACTTCCTAAAATGACTTTAGAAAATTACGTGCGTATCAACGCCCCCTTCTATCCCCGTTTCAGTTGGGACGACTTGGAACGAAACCTACGCGACTTTGAATTGCCCACGACGCTCAACCTTGGAGCGCTCTCTATGGGGCAGAAAAAGAAGGTGTATATGAGCTTTGCGCTCGCTACCAATACGAAGTTGCTCCTCATGGACGAACCTACCAACGGGCTTGACATACCTGCGAAGGGGCAATTTCGAAAGGTGATTTCTTCAAGCATGAACGATGAGCGCACCATCCTAATTTCTACCCACCAGGTGGGCGACGTAAACGTGCTACTCGATCATGTGATGATCGTAGAGCGTAGTCGTTTGCTTGCCGACTGTTCTACAGCCGAACTCTCCGAACTTCTCAGCTTCGAGCAGCGACCTATGGGTGCGTCCACGGAGGATGCCCTCTTTGCCTACCCCTATATTGGCGGCCACCTCGTAGTGTGTGCCAACACCGAGGGACAGGAAACTCCGCTCAACCTCGAACTGCTCTTTAATGCCGTACATGCCGTGCCCAACCTCCTTGAGACGGCGCGCCAGGCGAAGAAAAATGCTGCCTATTACCCTCATTAACCTCTCGCTATGACTCACTTTTCATACTCTCGCTTTTGCAGTGTGCTCCGTCGCGACCTTGTGGAGCACCGCCGCACATACGTGGCATTTTTTGCCGTACTCTTTATCGCCAACACCTTGACTCATTTCCTCGGCAACGCTATTGAGGAACTGCCCCTCCGCTTTTTTGTGCAATTATTCTGTGTGGCTGCCATACAAATCATAGGGTCGTGCTACGCCCTGAGTCTTGTTTACGCCGACATCGACACGAAGGAGCGCCGCATCTCAAACTTTATGCTTCCCGCCTCAAATTTGGAGAAGGCTGCCGTACGCCATCTGCTCGCCATCTTAGGTTTTCAACTCGTGTTCCTCATGAGTTACCTCTGCTCCGAACTTATCAATGCCCTTTATACATTGGTTGCCCACGGGGCGGGAGCTGTGGTGCAGAATAGTTTGATGTTGCAACTAAGTGAGGTTTGTAAACTCTTCACCTTCTACGCCGACCTCGAAGAAGTGCTTCCCGCCGCGCCCTACCTCGTACTTGCGTGCCACTTGCTCGCTTGCAGTTTGTACATCTTGGGCAGTGCGTTTTTCCGAAAAATGGCATTCGTGAAAGTAACAGCCATTATGCTCTTCGTGAACCCCGGAATCTTTCTCAACATCCCGGCATTCTTCAACAATTTCTTCTTGTCACACCCCGCAATCCTCATGCTCTACTCCCTCTTTATCGTTGCGCTCGCGGTAGGAGTAGTCTACTTTTCCTACCGTCGCTATTGCCGCATCCAGGTTCTTTAATATTCACCCCTTCAGCCGAATGCTATGAATTTTACAGACGGACAACCCATATTTATTCAGATAGCCGAGCGACTGAGTGATGAAATCCTGGCGGGCATCTACCTTGCAGACAGCCGTGTGCCTGGAGTGCGCGATTATTCCGTGCTTTTAGAGGTCAATGTAAACACTACGGTGAAGGCCTACGACTTACTTGCGCAGCGCGGAGTGTTGTATAGCAAGCGCGGCTTGGGATATTTCGTTGCCCCCGAGGCGAAACAGATTATCCTTGACAACCGTCGCCGCCACTTCTTTGAGACAGAAGTGCCCCGCATTGCTCAGCAGCTGCAACAATTAGGAATCTCGGTGGATGAAGTCGCGGAGTTGCTCAACAATCACCTTAATCCGAACGCTGAACGTTAAACCTAAAGTATCTAAGTATATGAAAAATCTCATTATTACCCTTGCCCTATTGCTTGTTTCCCAAATCTCTGTTGCGCAAACGCTTGACGATATGCACAAGGCGCTTGACAAAGTAGAGGGCGTAGAAGTTGTGAAATTTCCCTCGTTTCTTGTGAAGATGATGAACAAGGGTATGAAGGGCAAATCGAAAATTGAGCAGCAAACAATGATTGCTAATGAAACGCATCCCCAAGAATTTTTGAAACAATTGGACGTTGAGCTTCAGAAACTCTTAGACAATGGTTTCAAACTGCAAGAAAAGCCTGCGCAAGACGGTTTGACCATGCGTAGTTACATTCTTGGCGATGAGAAATACGCTTACGAAATTGTTTATCAGTTAGTTGGTGAAGACGTTTCCCCGATGATTATTACGCTGAAGGGGAAGATGAGTTATGAAAACTTGAAGGGTGACCTCACTAAGGTACCTAAGATAGACGCAAACTTTTTGAAGCGTGCGGAAGAGATGGTTGATTCAATGTTTTAGCCTTACGCCACGCCGCATCCCCCTTTCCCATTAAAACCTAACAACTTAGAATACATCTACGACTATGAAGAAAATGATTCTCGCACTCATGTGCATGATTGCACCCAGTGTATTTGCTCAAAACTCAGTAGAAAAAACGACTGTAAAGAAGTCGTGCCCCTTTGCCTTAGACTTCTCCTTCAATAGCATGGCAAAGCATAATGACAAGCAAGTTTTCAACAGCAACATTCGCCTTTCCTATACCCCCGTATGGCGCCTGGGAATTGTTGGGGAACTTGGAGGAAGCCTTATGTTGAGCAAACAGCATGGCATTAAGGATTGGGACGACGCTACCACGCTTGGGGGCGGGCTTACCTTCCGCTTGGGCGAAATTTCATTAGACAAGGCAACCCGTCAATCCCTCCGCATGACGCTCAACGCTACGATGGGGAGCACGGTGGGGAAGACGTCGTGGAACTACACCTATTACGACGCGGGGCTTACCCTTATGCCTACGGCAAACCTGAATTGGATAGGCTTGAACTTGGGTTACCGCCATTGTAATTCGCACAACAATTTGATTCCAAACTTTAGTGGCATCTACGGAGGGTTTACCTTCAAGTTTTAATTAAATCATACAAACATCTAAATCCTATTTACTCCTTATGTTATTACTTACAACAACCCCTACAATCGAAGGACGCCCCGTACAGCAGTACTTAGGCATTGTTACGGCAGAAACAATTTTTGGTACGAACGTATTCCGAGACATCTTTGCTTCAGTTCGCGACTTTATTGGCGGACGCTCGCGTTCGTATGAAGAAGTATTGCTGAAAGCTAAGGAAGAGGCGCTTCGTGAACTCTCAGAGCGCGCCGCGGCAATGGGCGCAAATGCCGTGGTGGGCGTAGATTTTAGCTACGAAACCGTAGGCCAGAGTGGCTCCATGCTGATGGTGGTGTGTACGGGTACGGCGGTGAAAATCTAAACCTCTTTCGTGTCCATGCACTGCAGAAAACGGTGTTGTTAAACCCGAAAATATTGAGTTGTACATCCCCTTTTTGGTTCGCCAATTAGGGGATTTTTTGTGTCGTTCCGCCCCTGCTGTTTTCCCAACTTTGTTAAAAAACAACTCGTTATTGATACTCAATGCGTTAGCTTAATTCCGCGCCTTGAAATCGTTAGAAAAGTGGAAATAATGGGGCGTGGTTCGCGTATTTTTACTCGCTTTGGACTTTGGCGTAAGAATACACAATCTCAGCCCAAAAATTGCGCCCTTGGGAACGGATTTTGGGAAAATTGCGCCTGAAAACTTTAACTTTATTTAAGAAAAATTAACACACATATTAGGCGTGCGAAAAATTAAAAGTAACCTTTTTGAAATTGTTAGTAACCTAATTCGAAAAAGGTTACTGATGATTTTCACGAAGTCCCGTGTAATGGGCGAATACTAAGGTTTGAAGGTTGCTGATAATCAGACGGATACAAAAGAGGCATTACCCGCGTGGATAATGCCTCTCTTTCTGCACTGCAAAGATAATACCGTTTTTGGCGAAATGCAAATCGCGATTTTTAGGTCGGAGGGAGGGGATGGCGAGAAAGAGGTAAGAATTTGTTACATTGGGGGGTGGTGGATTTAGAGAGAGGGGGTATGAGATGATCAAGATATTTTTGCGCTAAATCCTTGTTTAAATTTATTTACAAAATACCTCCTCGGGTTACAAATAAAAGTCTACATTTGCAGTAGTGAGTAGTGTGTGAGATGGTTGGGGCGCGGTGAGATTTTCGCGCTTTGCGCCCTGCGGAGTGCCCATGTTGGGGCGCTGAACACCGTTTCTCGTTGCTCAGAAAGTAGAAAAAAAATCCCTTATGTTGCGCCCGTTTTTCATCCTGATAGTTGCTGCCTGCCTGCTCAGTGGGTTGGCGCAGTGTAGTAGTGGTGAGGTGCGTCGCGCGGTGGAGTTGCCGCTCGGGGAATTTCGTGCGGGCGACATTATCTTTCGCCGTGGCGAGGGGATGACCAGTGACTTTGTGGCGTTTAATGACCCCGAGGGCGAATACTCGCATGTGGGGATGATTGTCAGTACGGACAGCGGACTGATGGCGGTGCACGCACTGCCGGGGTCGCACCCTACGCAGGCGGGTGAAGACTTGGTGCGTGCAGAGACCCTGCAGGAGTTTTTTGCGCCTGAGAATGCCCTTTATGGAAAGGTGATGCGCCTGCCGATGCGTGATGCGCAGCGCGCGGAGTTGAGCCAAAGGGCGCTTGAGAAAGTGGCGCAGCGCGTGGAGTTTGACCACGACTATGATGATAAAGACACCGTGCGCCTTTACTGTACGGAACTGCTACAGTTGCTCTACTCCCACGTGGGTATCGACCTTGCCGAGGGGCGCATCACGAGCATTAGCGTTCCCGGGGTACATGCCGATGTGATTATGCCTGCTGACGTACATCGCAACTCACTGCTCACCCCCATTTTTAGTTATTGACAAATCGTATTATTAACCCTTAATTTTTTAATGTATGAAAAAGTTATTGTTTGCCCTCGTGTGCTTCGTAGCAAGTTTGACATTCGCGTCTTGCGGAGCACCTACGCCCGCCGATGAAGCAGCTAAGTGTTTGGAACTCATTAAGGCGAAGGATTATAAAGGTTTTGTGGAAACCATAAAGTTTAAGGACGAGGACCCCGCCAAGGTGGAAAAGCAAAAGGAATTCTACTGCTCGATGTTTGAACAGAAGGCGGATAAGACCTTTGATAAGAAGGGCGGCATTGATTCCTACAACTTGGTAAGCGAAGAGATTTCAGAAGACGGCAGTAAGGCAAAGGTGAAGTTTGAACTTACCTATGGCGACGGCAGTAAGGATGATGCAAGTTTTGACATGGTGCTCGTAGACGGCAAGTGGATGAATGAAGTAAATAAATAGGTGGTAGCACCAACGAGGGAGGTTTCGCATGAGCGACCTCCCTCGTTTTTTCGACCTACCCACCAGTAAACAGCAAGGCGCAGCACCCATGTGGGCACTGCGCCTTGATTGTTTACGAAACCTGTAGGTTCGGTTTATTTCTGCAAGCTGGCGGGAAGCATGATAATCGTAGACGCGTTGGGCTTCTTGAGAAGCGTCTTGTTCACGAACTTCTGAATGTCCTTAGAGTTGAGACCATTGACGATCTTCTCGTAGTCCTTCTGACCATCCTTACCCCAGTTGATCTTATCCATAATGAGGTTTTGCCAGTAATAGTTGTCGCGCTGGTTGTCAGCGTACTGCTTGAGCTCAAACTTCTTAATATTTTCGACTTCTTCGTCGGTCACGCCCTTCTGAGCGATGTCCTGAATACCGATTTGCATGAGGTGGAGCACTGAGTCGCACTTTTCGGGAGTGAAGGCGCACAAAATCTGGAGTGTGTACTCGTCATCAATGCCGTAAGAAAGGTCTGCCTGTGCCACTATAGCGTAAGCAAGTCCGCCGTCTTCACGAATGCTCTTCAAGTTGCGCAGTTTAAGCACTTCACCGAAGGCGCTAATTGTGAGAGCGTCCTTGAGGGTGTACTTCTTCTCGCCATGCCAAATTTGAGCGAGGAAGGCTTGGGGTGTTTCCATTTCGCGGAAGAAACGGTTCTCAACTACGCCCTTGCGAGCGTCAATGCCGAGGTCAACATACTTTTCGCGCTTTGCCACACCGGGAAGTGAAGCCACGTAAGTCTCAACCATCAACTTGAGCGAGTCAACGTTGAACGCACCCGTTACGTAGAAATTGAAGTCGCCCGCAGAAGCGAAGCGTTCAGAGTAGATGCGCTTGATTTCTTCGTAGTTCATCTTGTCGAAATCCTCAAGTGTGAAGGCGCGCTGGCGTTCTACACCGGGATAGAGTGTGCTTGAGATAGAGTCGTTCCAAGCCTTTTTTGGCAACTTAGCGGCATTAGCGTACTGGAGACGCTGGTAGTCCATGTAGTTCTTGTAAGCGTCGGGGTCATCAGCAGGCTTCTGGAAGCGGAGGTAGAGGAGTTCGAAAAGCGTGCGGAGGTCCTTGGGCGTAGCGTTACCATTGATGTACTCCATCGCCTCACCGAGTGAAACATTTGTGCTTACCTGCTTACCAGCAAGCTTCTTCTGAAGTTCAACAGCGGTGAAGTTGCCAAGACCAGTGCAGTTCATTACCTCAGGAAGGATGCGTGCGTTCAAAACGTCTTCCTCCTTCACCAAAGACATACCACCGAAACTTTCTGCATCGACCAAAACTTGAGCGTCGTTGAAATCCGTCTGACGGAAGAAGACATTTGCGCCGTTAGAGAGCGTCCACTTGGTATAGCCAAAGTCTGCCTTTTCTTCCTTCACGATGCAGCCCTTAGCGGGAAGTTCGGGAACGAGAGGTTCGTTCTTTACGTTGTCAACATAAGGCGCAAGGTCAGCATCGAGCGCTGCCTTTACCGCAGCCTTCATGGCATCAACGGTGGGAACTACAACGTCGTCCTTTTCAGGATACATGGCGAAGAACACGAAGTTCGTATCGGTGCTTGCAGCAAGTTCTTTGACGAGCTGAGAGTACACTTCGAGAGGAAGCGCATCGGCAAGCTGCTTGTAAACCTGGAATGTGGTAGCAATATCCATGGCAGGTGTGTTATCCAAGAAGTGACGCACGTACCAGTTTACGTAAGTTTCGTTCTTCTGCTTGTCGCGGTTTTGATTCAAGCGCTCAAGAGGGCTGATGATATTCTCCTGTGCACGGAACTTTTCTGAACCCGTGAAGCCATGACGCACGGCGCGCTGTACTTCCTGCATTACTTCCTGCACCGCTTCGGCATCCTTACCGGGTTTAGGCATAATGTCCACAGTCAAGGCGTTGACAGTCTTTGCCACAAACATGTAGTCGTAGTAAGCGCTGGCACCGATGAAGTTGCAAGTGGGTTTCTGCGCCAATTCTTCGAGACGCGCGTTAAGCATTGAGCAAACCATAGAAGTACTGAGGTCCATAACAACACCTACCTGCGTATTGCGCATTTCAAGGGGAAGGGGTTCGTGCTTGAAGTAGATTGAGATGCTTGTCTGACTGAGTTCCTTGTCCTTTTCAATTACATAGATAGCCTGTTCATTATCAGGCACGGGATAGAATTCGTAAGGCGCAGCGTTTTCGGGCATCTTAATCTTGCCAAATACGTCCTTTACCTTAGCTTCGAGTTCGTCCACATTCACGTCACCCACGATGATGATACCCTGAAGGTCGGGGCGGTACCACTTGTGGTAGTAGTCGCGAAGTTCCTTGTGTTCGAAATTTTCAATTACCTCCATCGTACCGATAGGAAGGCGATACGCATAACGGCTGCCCGGCATAAGGAGGGGTAACGCGCGTTCGTAAATACGCTCTTCACCAGAGTTGCGCATACGCCATTCTTCCTTGATGACACCACGCTCCTTGTCGATTTCTTCACCAGAAAGGGTAATACCAGCTGCCCAGTCGTAGAGAATGTTTAACATACCCTCAACATTTTCGGGCGTAACGGGCACGTCGCTGATGTTGTAAAGCGTTTCGTCACACGCGGTGTAAGCATTCATGTTGATGCCAAACTTCACACCGATGCTTTCGCAATACTTTACGAGGTCATCTCTATTGGGGAAGTGCTCCGAACCGTTAAAACACATATGTTCGAGGAAGTGAGCAAGACCACGCTGGTTGTCTTCTTCCTGAACGGCACCCACCTTCTGAGCAATGTAGAAGTCGGCGAGGCCTTTCTGTTCCGCATTGTGGCGGATGTAGTAAGTCAGACCGTTTTCCAACTTACCGTAGCGCACTGCAGGGTCCAAGGGAAGCTCGGGCATTTGCTGCGCCATGCTGTTTGCCGAGAACATGAAGGCAAACAAGAGTGTGAAAATCTTAAAGAGATTCTTCATACTGAGGATGTTTAAAATATATTACTTTCTAAAAATTGGCTCAAAGATACACATACATTCATGCAATCAGAGGGGTATAACCTTAATAGGAAGTCAATTGGATCATATGGGTGTGCGGTTTGTGCACCCCTTCGGTTTGGGTGTCCTATAAAGCATCTCCTATTTGCACCTTTACACAACTAAATAGGGTGTGCCGAAAAATCATTCGACACACCTTATTAAATGTTTATTGCTTCAACGTAGCGGGAAGCATAATAATCGTTGACGTGTTGGGCTTCTTGAGAAGCGTCTTGTTCACGAACTTCTGAATGTCCTTAGAGTTAAGACCGTTGATAAACTTCTCATAGTCCTTCTGACCATCCTTACCCCAGTTGGTCTTATCCATGATGAGGTTTTGCCAGTAATAGTTGTCGCGCTGGTTGTCAGCGTATTGCTTGAGCTCAAACTTCTTAATCTTGTCGAGTTCTTCGTCGGTCACGCCCTTCTGAGCGATGTCCTGAATACCGATTTGCATGAGGAGGAGCACAGAGTCGCACTTTTCGGGAGTGAAGGGGCACACAATCTGAAGTGTGTACTCGTCGTCAATGCCATAAGAAAGGTCTGCCTGTGCCTGTACAGAGTAAGAAAGTCCGCCGTCTTCACGAATGCTCTTGAGGTAGCGCTGTGAAAGCACGTCACCAAAGGCGCTGATTGTAAGAGCGTCCTTGAGGGTGTACTTCTTCTCACCGTGCCAAATCTGAGCGAGGAATGCCTGGGGCGTTTCCATTTCGCGGAAGAAACGATTCTCAACTACGCCCTTGCGAGCGTCAATGCCGAGGTCTACATACTTTTCGCGCTTTGCCACACCGGGAAGTGATGCTACGTAAGTCTCAACCATCAACTTGAGCGAGTCAACGTTGAACGCACCAGTCACGTAGAAGTTGAAGTCACCCGCAGAAGCGAAGCGTTCTGAGTAGATGCGCTTGATTTCTTCGTAACTCATCTTGTCGAGGTCCTCAAGTGTGAGGGCGCGCTGGCGTTCTACACCGGGATAGAGTGTGCTTGAGATAGAGTCGCTCCAAGCCTTTTGGGGCAACTTAGAGGCATTGGCGAGCTGGAGACGCTGATAGTCCATGAAGTTCTTGTAAGCGTCGGGGTCATCAGCAGGCTTCTGGAAGCGGAGGTAGAGGAGTTCGAAAAGCGTGCGGAGGTCCTTGGGCGTAGCATTACCATTGACGTACTCCATAGTCTCACCGAGTGAAACATTTGTGCTTACCTGCTTACCAGCGAGCTTCTTCTGAAGTTCAACAGAGGTGAAGTTGCCAAGACCTGTGCTGTTCATTACCTGACGAAGGATGCGTGCGTTCATAACGTCGGCTTCCTTCACCAAAGACATACCACCGAAACTTGAAGCATTGACTATTACCTGAGCATCGTTGAAATCCGTCTGACGGAAGAAGACATTTGCGCCGTTAGAAAGCGTCCACTTTGTATAGCCAAAGTCTGCCTTTTCTTCCTTAACGATGCTGCCCTTGGTGGGAAGCACGGGAACGAGAGGTTCGTTCTTTACGTTGTCAACATAAGGCGCAAGGTCAGCATCAAGCGCCGCCTTTACCGCCGCCTTCATGGCATCAACGGTAGGAACTACGACATCGTCCTTTTCAGGATACATTGCGAAGAACACAAAGTTCGTATCGGTGCTTGCAGCAAGTTCCTTGACGAGCTGAGAGTACACTTCGAGAGGAAGCGCATCGGCAATCTGCTTGTAAACCTGGAATGTGGTAGCAATATCCATGGCAGGTGTGTTATCCAAGAAGTGACGCACGTACCAGTTTACGTAAGTTTCGTTCTTCTGCTTGTCGCGGTTTTGATTCAAGCGCTCAAGAGAGCTGATGATATTCTCTTGTGCACGGAACTTTTCTGAACCCGTGAAGCCATGACGCACGGCGCGCTGTACTTCCTGCATTACTTCCTGCACCGCTTCGGCATCCTTACCGGGCTTAGGCATAATACCTACAGTGAAGGCGTTGATAGTCTTTGCAACAATCATGTTGTCGTAGTAAGCGCTGGCACCGATGAAGTTGCAAGTGGGCTTCTGCGCCAATTCTTCGAGACGCGCGTTAAGCATTGAGCAAACCATAGAAGTACCGAGGTTCATAACAACACCTACCTGCGTATTGCGCATTTCAAGGGGGAGAGGATCGTGCTTGAAGTAGAGAGAGATGCTTGCACGGTTGAGTTCCTTATCCTTGTCAATGACATAGATGGGCTCATTGTTGTTGGGCACGGGATAGAATTCGTAAGGCGCAGCATTTTCGGGCATCTTAATCTTGCCAAATACGTCCTTCACCTTAGCTTCAAGTTCGTCCACATTGATGTCACCCACAATGATAATACCCTGAAGGTCGGGGCGGTACCACTTGTGGTAGTAGTCGCGAAGTTCCTTGTGTTCGAAGTTTTCAACAACCTCCATCGTGCCGATAGGAAGGCGATAGGCATAACGGCTGCCAGGCATGAGGAGGGGGAAAGCGCGTTCGTAGATACGCATAGCGCCAGAGTTGCGCATACGCCACTCTTCCTTGATCACACCACGCTCCTTGTCGATTTCTTCACCAGGAAGTGTAAGTCCTGCTGCCCAGTCGTAGAGAATGTTGAACATACCCTGAACGTTTTCGGGCGTAACGGGCACGTCGCTAATGTTGTAAACGGTTTCGTCACACGCAGTGTAAGCGTTAAGGTTGTAGCCAAACTTCACACCGATGCTTTCGCAATACTTTACGAGGTCATCGCTGCCGGGGAAGTGTTCAGAACCGTTGAAACACATGTGTTCGAGGAAGTGAGCAAGCCCGCGCTGGCTGTCTTCTTCCTGAACGGCACCCACCTTCTGCGCAATGTAGAAGTCGGCGAGGCCCTTCTGTTCCGCATTGTGGCGGATGTAGTAAGTCAGACCGTTTTCCAACTTACCGTAGCGCACTGCAGGGTCCAAGGGAAGCTCGGGCATCTGCTGCGCCATGCTGTTTGCCGAGAACATTGCGGCAAACAAAAGGCTGAAAAGCTTGAAAATGTTTTTCATTTCAAAGTTGTTTAGTTAAAATTGGTGTTCTATTTTCTGAAAATTTGGCGCAAAGGTACATATATTTATATAAAATAAGGACTGTCGCCTTGATTTTTAACAAAAATTCAAGAAACAATCCCGTTTATACGCCCCATTTGCTTGAAAATTTGTATGTTTGCAAAAGTTAGGGCGGTTGTTTTCTTTAACAACAATCCTAAAGACACCTTGATTACTCTTTGATTATTAACTACATCACACAATAAGACAACGGTATGTCAGTAACAGCACGCGTGGCGCAGATTCGCCATTGGCTCAACCTTGAAAATCTTGATGCCCTCATTATCCCTTCTACCGACCCCCATAATAGTGAATACACTCCCGCCCGCTGGAAGGTGCGTGAGTGGTCTACGGGTTTTAACGGTTCGGCGGGTACGGCGGTAATCACGAAAAATTCGGCAGCTCTCTGGACCGACTCGCGCTACTTCATTCAGGCGGCGAAGCAACTTGAAGGCACGCCCTACAAGTTAATGAAAGAGGGCGTAGAAGGTACCCCCACCATCATGGAATGGTTGGAAGATGAACTGGAGGCCGAAGACACCGTTGTGTTTGTGGGAGAAATGGTTAGCATCTCCCAATTTGAGGAGTGGGTAACCTCTGAAAAACTTCATTTTGAGGCGATTGAAGACCCCTTTGACTACCTTTGGAGCGAGCGCCCCGCTTTGGCAAACGCCCCCATGCGCATCCATTACGAACACTTGGCAGGTGAAAGCGTGGCAAGCAAACTTGCGCGCATCCGTGAGGCAATTGACCTCTCGGAAGGTAATTACCTTATCATGAACGACCTTTCGGAAATCGCTTGGACGCTTAACTTGCGCGGTGCCGACGTAGAATATAATCCCGTATTCCTTTCTTATCTCTTGGTCTACGACAAGGGTGCCATCCTTTTTGTTGATAAGAGAAAATTAACCCCTGAGGTAAACGAATACCTCCAGAAGACGGGTGTGAAGGTGCGCGATTACAGCGGGTTGAAGTATTTCATTGCCGACCACAACGACAATGGGCAATACTATATGTTCCCCCAGACCATCAGTTACGACATTGTGCACTATGCAGAGCGCCTTGGCGTAGATTACGACGTTATAGAATGTCCCGTTGAGGCAATTCGCATGATTAAAAACCCAGCAGAGCAAGAGGGGTTCCGCCGTGCGATGACAAATGACGGCGTGGCGATGGTCAAGTTCTTGCGTTGGTTGGACGAAAACGTGCCCAGCGGACAGCTTACCGAACTCGCTGCGGAGGAAAAACTTAATGCCTTGCGCATGGAGCACCCTGAATTTCGTGGATTCTCTTTTGCTCCCATCTTGGGTTATGCAGCAAATGGCGCTATCGTTCACCGTGAAGCAACTCCCGAAGATAATAGTACGTTGCTCCCCAAGGGACTGCTCCTTTGCGACAGCGGTGCACACTACCGTAGCGGTACGACCGACATTACGCGCACCATTGCCCTCGGACCAACTACTGCCGAAGAGCGTAAGGCATATACCCTCGTGTTGAAGGGAAATATTGCCCTCTCGCGCTGTGTCTTCCCCGAAGGAACTACGGGACTTCAGCTTGACCTTGCTGCGCGTTATGCCATGTGGCAGGAAGGTTACGACTTCGGCCATGGCACGGGTCACGGCGTAGGTTCTCGCCTTTGCGTACACGAAGGTCCGCACCAAATTCGCAAGAATGTGCGCCCCTGCACGTTGGTTCCCTTCAAGGCAGGTATGACCATTACCAACGAACCCGGTATTTACGTAGAAGGTAAGTTTGGCGTCCGCATCGAAAACCTCCTTATGGCGGTTGAAAAGGAAAAGACGCCCTACGGCCACTTCCTTCGTTTTGAAACCCTTACGCTCTGCCCCATCGACGTGCGCCCCATTGAGCTCAGCATGCTCAATGAGCAGGAAAAGGCGTGGCTTAATGACTATCATGCCCAAGTGCGCCAGCAACTGATGCCACTTCTTGACGACGCTGCCGACCAAAAGTGGTTGGAAAAGGCTACGGCAAAGATTTAGGCAAGACCTTGTTTTTGACATAAGAACAAAGGCCGTTTCCGCGTGAAACTCCTGTGTTCTTATGTCATTTTTTTTGGTGGCGATGTGTTCGAACGCTAAATTCATCCCTCTTCCCCCGTAATTTTACCCTCAAAAAGGGGGATGAGGATGGCGAAAAAATGCAACAAAATATTACCTGATTATCAGGGGTGTAGAGATGGCGAAAATTATTAGTAACCTTTTTTAAATTATGTTACTAATAATTTTTTTTAGGTTACTAATAATTTTTACTACAATAGGTTTAGTTTTTCAGACAATGGGAAAAAGAAAAAGTCCAACGACCCTGCGGCGGGTTGTTGGACTTCTGTTTTATTGTGCGCGCTTATGTTTCCAGCGCTTGTGCGACCACAGCCAGAAGGAAGGTTGTCGGCGGATGGTTTGTTCGAGTTCGCGGGTGCAGATTTCCGAAATCTGGAAGTCGGGATACTGCTTCGGCTCTTCGGTAATGAGTTTGAAGGTGCCCTCATAGCGTCCGCGCTTCGTGCGCTGCATGTCAAGGAAGAAGATGGCGGCGTTTACCTTCTTGCCAATGCGCTCTGTGCCTGTAAAGATGGGGGTGTCTTGACTGAGAAAGTCCATCCAGAGGTGCACATTCTGCGGGCTGGGCGTTTGGTCGGCTACGAAACCGATGACGCTCTTCTTGCCCTCAGCCTTGAGGCGCATGATTTCGCGCAGGGCGTCGTATTTGGGTATGCATCGCGCACCGTGGTGCTCGCGCAGTTCGATGAAAAGTTCGTCCATCGTCTTGCTCTTCAGCGGGCGATAGAGTTCGGCAAGCGTAGTGCGCGGGTGGAGCCAAAGGGGAAGGGAGGAAACCCACTCCCAGTTACCGAAGTGACCCATGTAAACAAAGACAAAGTCGTGTGTGTCAAGGGCGCGGTCTACGGCCTCACAATTTTTAAACACCATGTGCTCTTTCATTTCCTCGGGCTTGATAGTGAGGAGCTTGAGCGACTCTACACCGTAGTCGCAAAGGAAGTGGTAGAACCCGCGTTCGATTTCTCGGCGCTCCGCCTCCGACTTCTCGGGGAAGGAGTTCTCAAGGTTCATCCGCACCACGCGACGGCGGTAGCGCACGATGTAATAGAGCACCGCGTAGATGACGTCGGAGATGACGTAAAGCACCCCGAAGGGCAGGCGCGAGAATAGGCGGAATAGGGATTTCTTCATGGTGGTGAGCAGGGAGTAATAGGGGAGTTAGTTTGGGGCGGATGGGATGCCCCGCGTTGCTTGTGCGCGGCGCGTAAGGGGTTGAGCGCTTGAGCGTTAGTCGGTTGTGATTTCTCCGCGCAGGCTTTGGTTCATCTTCTCTACAATTTCTTCGCGCGTAAAACCGTGTCCGAGGAGGAACATGAGTTTGGCAATCATGCTTTCGGGGGTGGCGTCGTAGCCGTTTACTACGCCAGCCTCAATCAGTTGAAGCGAGGTTTCGTAGAGTCCCATTTCTACGCGCCCCTTGGAGCATTGGGTGATGTTTACTACAATCATGCCCTGCTCCGTCATACGCTTGAGTCGGCTTACGAGCCAGGGGCGTTGCGGAGCGTTGCCTGCGCCGTAAGTTTTGAGGATTACCGCTCGGAGCCCCTTGACCTGTGACACGACGTCGGCAATCTCTTCGCGGATGCCGGGGAAGAGGGTCAGGAAGACTACGTTGTTGTCCAACAAGTAGTGCGTCTTAAAGGGTTTGGTGGGGTCGGGGCGGCGGATAAGGTGGGTTTCATACTTGATGTGAATACCCGCCTTTGCCAAGGGTGGGAAGTTGTAACTTCTGAACGCGTTGAAGCCCTCGGTGTTAATCTTTGTGGTGCGGTTGCCACGCATGAGGGCGCTCTGGAAAAAGATGCACACTTCGGGCACCATGGGTTCGCCCTGCGCATTGCGGGCAGCGGCAATTTCGATAGAGGTGAGGAGGTTTTCCTTGCCGTCTGTGCGGAGCTTACCAATGGGTAATTGTGAACCGGTAACGATGACGGGTTTGCCAAGGTTCTCAAACATGAAACTCAGTGCCGAAGCCGTGTACGCCATAGTATCGGTGCCGTGAAGCACTACGAATCCGTCGTAGCGATCATAGTTGTCGCTAATCATCTGTGCAATCTTCACCCAGTAATGAGGGTCCATGTCTGACGAGTCAATGGGCGACTCAAACGTAATTGCATCGATGTTGAAATTAAAGCGCTTGAGCTCGGGCACATAATGGCGAAACTGTTCCATATCAAAATTCTCAAGAGCTCCCGTCTCGGGATTCTCAATCATTCCGATAGTGCCACCTGTGTAAATGATAAGTATAGAGGTCATAGGCCGTTGAAATTCCCTGCAAAGTTAAGACTTTTTTAGGAATTAAGCAGGCGCGTGTTGATTTTCAAGGGCAAAATGCGCTACAAGTATAAATAAATTTGTATTTTTGCCACAACTATGGGGTGGAGTGTGCCTATTCCGCCCGTCAGTATTACTTGATAACTTAATCAATTAACAATATGGAAAACAACAAACAGAATTTTGTTGAAGAAGAAAATGACATGCAACTCGCCGATCTCTTGAAGGTTTGCTACGCGCACCTCAAGATGAACTGGGGTTGGTTTGTAATCTCAGCCGTAGTGTGTCTGGTTGCAGGTTATATCTACCTGCAGCGTCAGCCTCGTATCTATCAGAGTCAGGCAGTAATGCTCATTGAGTCAGTAGACCCCTCTGGAATGGGAGGTGGGCGTATGCGCAACGGCATGAACTCTTTGTTGGAACTCAACGGTATCAACGTGGGTGACAACTTGAAGAACGAAATTTTCGTATTGACTTCACGCCGCTTGATGGAGCGCGTGGTTGATAGTTTGGACTTGAACGTGGAATATTCTATCTCAGAATCCCTCCACTCTCGCTCACTCTATCGCGAAACTCCCTTTGTTGTAGCGTTCTCTGATAGTGTGCCCACAGGCGTAAGCTTTGAGGTGAAGATTCTTGATGCAGACAAGTATGAATTGCAAGACTTGAAGGCATTCTATCCAGATGCTACTGAACCCGCAGAGTTTGATGCGAAACTTACTGGGGAATTCGACAAAGTTCTCGCCACTCCCGTGGGTGAAATTTTCCTTGCAAAGCAGGAAACTTTTGCTGCGCTTCAGAATGAAGAAACGGGCGAATTTAATCAACTTGAAGTAAAGGTGAGTCGCACTTCTGTACGCAATGCAACGCTTGCTTACCGCGGTCGTCTTTCTGCTGCTGAATACGACAAGGAAAGCTCGCTCATCGTGCTCTCTTGTAGCGACAACAATGTGGCTCGTGCAAACGACGTAATCAATGAAGTGTTCCTCGCTTACAAGCGTGACGCTGTTGAATACAAGAACCGTATTGCGCAAAATACTGCCGACTTTATCGACAGCAGAATCAACCTTATCTCTAAGGAACTCAATTCTGTTGAAGAATCTTACGAGTCGTTCATGGAGCAGAATGGTCTTATCAACCTTCAGATGGACGCAAGTGCGTATCTCGAACAGACAACAGCAGCGCGCAAGCAGTTGCTCGAATTGGAAACAGAACTCGCTGTTACAAAGTACCTCACAGATTATGTGATTGAGAATTCTGGAAATAATCAACCTATTCCTGTTGTAGGTGTTTTAGGTACGGGACTTGCATCTTCTATTGCAGAATACAACAAACTCACACTTGAACTTGTGCGCCGTGCGGAAAATACATCTATGGATGGTCCTCGTATGCGCGACATCTCACGCCGTCTTGAGGCGCTTTACGGCACAATTAAGGCAGGCTTGGAAAGCAATGTGAAGGCGCTTGAATTGCAACTTGCCGATGCACGCAGTTTGCAGAATCAGACAAACAAGCAGAAGGCTAAACTTCCTGAAAAGCAGCGCCAGGCTCTTGACATTGAGCGTCAGAAGGCATTGAAGGAAGCGCTTTATACTTACCTTTTGAACAAGCGCGAAGAAGTAGCCCTTCAGTTGGCTATCGAAGAAGCAAACGTGCGTCTCGTAGAAGAACCTATGGGTACTGGTGGCCCTGTAAGTCCCCGCAGTTCTATGATTCTCCTCGTGAGCCTCGTGCTTGGTTTGATTATTCCCGCAGCAGTAATCTTCATCAAGGAAATGCTCAACACTACAGTGCAGCGTCGCTACGATGTTGAAAAGGCTACGAGTGTGCCCATCGTGGGTGAACTTCCTGAGTGGGATAACTATCAGGAAACTCAAACTATTGCGAATGCCGCTTCTGACTCTCCTATTGCAGAGTCGTTCCGTGTGCTCCGCTATCAGTTAAACTTCTTCCGTCACAACGCAAAGGTATTTGTTGTAACCTCAAGTACGCCTCACCAGGGTAAGTCTTTCGTTTCAAAGAACCTTTCAACGGTGTTGGGTATGGCAGACAAGAAGATTCTTCTTATTGACGCCGACATCCGTAAGCGTTCTATCAGTCGCGCTCTCTCAAACTCTAAGCGTAAGGGTTTGACTTCTTACCTCAACGAAGATTTGGGTACAAAGAGTCTTGCTGAATATATTGAAAAGGATACAATCTATAAGGGCGTAGACTTCTTGCCTGGTGGTGTGATGCCTCCCAACCCTTCTGAATTGTTGATGTCAACACGTTTGGAAGAACTTATTGAAGAAGCAAAGCAGGTGTACGACTACATTGTTATCGACACTACTCCGATGCTCTCAGTTGCTGACGCAAGTATCGTTGACCGTGTGGCTGATGTAACGCTCTTCGTAGTTCGTATGGGCGTAGAAGAAGTTTCATTCCTCCCGCAGCTTGATAAGTTGAACCGCGACAAGAAGTTGCGTAACATGGCGCTCGTGCTCAATGATATTGACTTGCGCAGAAGTTACGGCTACGGTTACGGTTATGGTTATTCTTACGGTTATGGTTACGGTCACAACCACGATAAGAAGAAAAAGAAAGGACTCTTTGGTAAGAAGAAGTAGTCGCTGACTCATAATTATAAAGGCAGGGCCGGACAAGGCTCTGCCTTTGTATGCAAAAAGAAAAAAGTTTTTAGAAAATACATTTAATAATAATAGCGTCACGATTTAAGATTATGATGACAGCAAAAGAAATACGCGAATCGTATAAGAAATTCTTTGAACAGCAGGGCCACCTCATCGTGCCCTCTGCTCCCATGGTCATTAAGGATGACCCCACACTCATGTTTACTAATGCTGGTATGAACCAGTTTAAGGATATTATTCTTGGCAACCGCGAACCCAAGTGCCGCCGTAAGGCCGACTCGCAGAAGTGTTTACGCGTGAGCGGTAAGCACAACGACCTCGAAGAAGTTGGTCACGATACTTACCACCACACGATGTTTGAAATGCTTGGCAACTGGAGTTTCGGCGACTACTTCAAGAAGGAAGCCATCACTTGGGCTTACGAATATTTGGTGAACACCCTTGGCATCGACCCCAAGAACCTTTATGTAACTGTCTTTGAAGGTGCTGAGGATGACGGACTCTCTCGCGACGACGAGGCAGCAGAAATCTGGTCAAAGTATTTCACTCCCGACCACATCATCAATGGTAACAAGAAGGACAACTTCTGGGAAATGGGCGATACAGGTCCTTGCGGTCCTTGCTCTGAAATCCACATCGACATCCGCCCCGAAGAAGAAAAGGCAAAGGTTCCTGGTGCGTCTCTCGTAAATAAGGACAACCCCCAGGTGATTGAAATCTGGAACCTCGTGTTCATGCAGTATAACCGTAAGGCAGATGGTTCGCTCGAAGGACTTCCCGCAAAGGTAATCGACACTGGTATGGGCTTCGAACGCCTTTGCATGGTGATGCAGGGTGTACGTTCTAACTACGACACCGACGTGTTCCAGCCTATCATTAAGAGAATTGGCGAATACTCAGGTTTCACTTACGGCAAGGAAGAAAAGGTGGACGTAGCTATGCGCGTTATCGCTGACCACCTCCGCACTATTTCGTTCTCTATTGCTGACGGTCAGTTGCCCTCAAATGCTAAGGCAGGTTACGTCATTCGCCGTATCCTCCGCCGCGCTGTGCGTTACGCTTACACCTTCCTCGGTCAGCGCGAAGCCTTCATGTACAAACTCCTGCCCACGCTTGTGGCAGAAATGGGAGATGTTTATCCCGAACTCACAGCGCAGGAAACGCTCATCTCTCGCGTGATGAAGGAAGAAGAAGAAAGCTTCCTCCGCACCCTCGCTACGGGTATCAACCTCCTCGAATCGCTCATTGCTGAAACGAAGAAGACGAGCACTGTGCTTGATGGCGAAAAGGCGTTCACACTCTTCGACACCTACGGCTTCCCCCTCGACCTCACACAGCTCATTTGTAGCGAACAGGGCTTGACCGTTGATGAAGCAAAGTTTGCTGAGAAGATGGAAGAGCAGAAGCAGCGCGCACGCAATGCAGCCTCTGTAGAAACGGGCGACTGGGTGGTGCTCGCTGAAGGCGAAACAACCTTCAAGGGTTGGGACGTTACGGAACACACTTGCCACATCCTCCGTTATCGCGAGGTGGAACAGAAGAAGCAGAAGTTCTACGAGCTCGTGCTCGACACTACGCCCTTCTACGCAGAAATGGGTGGTCAGGTTGGTGATAAGGGTGTGCTTTGCAACGAGGCAGAAACCATCACGATTATCGACACTAAGCGCGAGAACAACCTCCCCATTCACATCACAAAGCAGCTTCCCAAGGACCCTGCCGCAGAATTTATGGCATGTGTGGATGTTGAAGCGCGCCGTGCTTGTGAAGCCAACCACACAGCTACGCACCTCATCGACCAGGCCTTCCGCGAAGTGCTCGGTACGCACGTTGAGCAGAAGGGTTCGCTCGTTACCCCTGAATACCTCCGCTTCGACTTCTCACACTTCCAGAAGGTAACTCCCGAAGAGCTCCGCGAAGTAGAGCGCATCGTAAACCGTCGCATCCGCGAGAACCTTCCCCTTCAGGATCACCGTGATGTGGCGATCGAAGACGCTAAGAAGCTCGGCGCTATCGCCCTCTTTGGCGAAAAGTATGGCGATCGCGTGCGCGTGGTTCAGTTTGGCGACAGCGTAGAGTTCTGTGGTGGTTGCCACGCCAAGAGCACAGGTTGCATCGGTCTCATTCGCATCATCTCTGAAAGCAGTGTAGCGGCAGGCGTTCGCCGTATCGAAGCCATCACTGGTGCAGCGGCTGAAGAAAGTCTCTATGCACAGCAAGACATGCTCAACGGCATCCGCCAGTTCCTCAATGCGAAGGACGTAGTTGCAGCGCTCAAGAAGACGCTTGACGAAAATGCCGACCTCCGCAAGCAGGTAGAAGCACAGATGAAGGAACGCCTCCTCCAAATCCGCGAAAAGCTCGTGGAAAAGGTAGAGCAGATGGGCGACATCAAGGTGGTTAAGGCTGTAATGCCCACAATGGTAACGCCCGAAGGTGCGAAGGACCTCGCCTTCCAACTTTCAGGCATGATGCCCGACAACATGCTCTGCGTACTCGGCACCAGCCACGAAGGCAAGCCCCTCCTCACGGTGATGATTTCTAAGAACCTCATTGCCGACAAGGGACTCAACGCCGGCAACCTCGTTCGCGAAGCTGCAAAGCTCATCAAGGGCGGTGGCGGTGGCGCTCCCCACTTCGCAACTGCGGGTGGTAAGGACGTAGAAGGCCTTTCTGCAGCCGTAGATAAGGTGGTAGAATTGGCATTAGCATAATGCACGCTCCTCGATGGGAGACACATTTATATATATAGTTCGGGCGCACCTTCAAGTGCGCCCGATTTTTTTGTAGGTGCCGCCTCCTCGTCGTCGCCGTACGGAGGCGAAAAAATGAGTCAAATTTCGTGCCGTTTCACCCTGTTTTTGGGAGTGAAAAGTGGGTTGAAAAACGGGTTTTGTAACTCGCAGAAAATCAAGTATCTACGATGGCTAAAATTATTAGTAACCTTTTTTAAATTATGTTACTAATAATTTTTTTTAGGTTACTAATAATTTTTACAAAAAGTATTATTGTTTAAAATAGCATGGATTTGTACCTTTTTAAGGGGGTATTTCTCACAAAAAAATCCGTCTGAAAAATCAGGAGGTTTTGATTTTTCAGACGGATGTTTATTTTACAATCCCAACTTCGCCGAGATGTCGAGCATGCAGTCGATAGATTTCACGGCTGCTGCGGCTACGTCGGCAGGAACTTCGATGGTGGGTGCCAAGTGTTGGAGCGAGTTGTACACCTTTTGGAGGGTAATCATGCGCATGTACTGGCATTCGTTGCAGGGTGAGGTGCCTTCTTCGGGAGGCAGGGGAATGAATGTCTTCTGCGGACTGCGCTTCTGCATTTCGTAGAGGATGCCGCTTTCCGTAACGACAATAAATTCCGTAGCGTCGCTCTGCGCTGAATAGTTCAAGAGGGCAGCGGTAGAACCCACCTCGTCGGCAAGTTTCACCACGGCACCCTTACATTCAGGATGCACCAACACCTTTGCCTCGGGGTGTTGCTGCTTCAAGGCAATGAGCTTTTCTACAGAGAAGCGCTCGTGCACGTGGCAAGCACCGTCCCAAAGGAGCATCTGTCGACCGGTAATGCTGTTCAGATAGGCTCCGAGGTTGCGGTCGGGACCAAAGATAAGTTTCTGTTCCTTGGGGAGGCTGTCTACAATCTGTTTCGCGTTGCTGGAAGTCACCACCACATCGGTCACCGCCTTTGTGGCAGCCGTAGTATTGACATACGAAATCACCTTATGGTCGGGGTGCGCCTTTACAAAGTCTGCGAACTTATCCGCAGGACAACTTTCTGCGAGTGAACAGGTAGCGTTGAGATCAGGTACAATCACCGTTTTGCCGGGGCAAAGAATCTTCGCCGTTTCGCCCATGAAGTGCACGCCACACATCACGATGACATCAGCATCTGTAGTTGCCGCCTTCTGCGCAAGGGCAAGACTGTCGCCCACGAAGTCGGCGATTTCCTGAATGTCGGCTTCCGTATAATAATGCGCCATAATCACAGCGTTTTTCTCGCTGCACAGGCGGCGTATCTCTGCCTTCACGTCAATTCCGGCAGGGAGGGGGGTGTCAATACAACCCTTTTCTTTCCAGTTGTTTGTCATAGTTTCTTAAGGTGTTAAATAAAATCACTCTGGATAGCGCTCTCCCCCTGTTTATAGGGGGAACCGACGCATGAAGTAAGAGCAGAGAACAAACTTGTTTGTACTATGCCTTACGAGAAGGAGGAAGATGCGCGTAGCGAAATCAAAGGGACCAGCTTTGCTGGTGAGGGGGTGCAGGAGAATAGTGAGTAGTTATGAGTGAGTAGTTAGTAGTTTTACTATGCAGTGCGTATTTTGCACCCCCTCACCGCAA
The DNA here is from genome assembly GCA_017628555.1 of Bacteroidaceae bacterium. Classification (GTDB taxonomy): domain Bacteria; phylum Bacteroidota; class Bacteroidia; order Bacteroidales; family Bacteroidaceae; genus Alloprevotella. The sequence goes on from JAGBYW010000177.1 coordinate 35,181, forward strand.
AGCGGTCCCCTCCCCCTATAAACAGGGGGAGAGCGCCATCCGGTTTGTTGGTGCGCTTATTATCTACAGTTTTCTGTCCACCACAAAAGCAATATACTGCTTCAGGGCTTCCTGCACTTCGGCATGGTTGAAATCCGAAAGCAGTTGGAGCGCCTCGTGGCAGAGTTCCATCATCTTCTGTTCGGCATATTCAATACCGCCGTGCAGCTTGGTAAATTCAATAATCTCCTCAATCTCCTCGGCAGTAGCCTGTTGCTGCTTCACGCGCTTCACGAGGTCAGCAATGCGGGGCGAGGGGTTATTTGTAATGGCATAAATGGCGGGAAGCGTGAACTTGCCCTCACGAAGGTCGTTGCCCGTGGGTTTGCCAATATCTGCCTTGTAATAATCAAAGATGTCGTCGCGAATTTGGAAGCACACACCGATGATTTCTCCCACACGGCGCGCCTTTTCCACCTGCTGCGCTGTGGCACCTGCCGAAATCGCGCCGAGCTGTGCGCACGCCGAGAAGAGTGCTGCCGTCTTGCGCTCCACAATGTGGAAGTAAGCCGTCTCGGTGAGTTCTTCACGACTGATATTCTCCAACTGGAAAATCTCGCCCTCAGAGAGCGTGCCCCCGAGTCGGGCAATGATGGCTACGGCCTCTAAGGCAGCGGTTTGCGCAGCTTGCGCAAGGCTGAGTGAGAGTAAGTAGTCGCCGAGCAAAACAGCCACCTTGTTGTCGTACTTACTGTTCACCGACGCTTGTCCGCGGCGTTCTCCCGCTTCGTCTACCACGTCGTCGTGCACAAGACTTGCCGTGTGTAGCAACTCCAAGGAAATTGCCGCATGGAGTGATGCCGCCGTCACGCCCCCCATCTCTTTAGCCATCAGCAGGGTGAGAATGGGGCGCATCATCTTTCCGCTTCGCCCCTTGATATAGGAAAGCGCCTGAGACATAAAGGGATCTTTATGCGTCAGGGTTTCGTCAAAGAGTTGCTTGTATTGAGCTAACTCTCCTTCTATGGGTTTGCGGATTAGGTTAAGCACGGGAGGAGAAAACTAAAGTGAGATATATGCCGGATGGCGCTCTCTCCCTGTTTATAGGGGGAGGGGACCAGCTTTGCTGGTGAGGGGGTGCAAAACACCACCACCAAAATTCATTTCAAAAGGATTAGCATTACTACTTCGGCACCCCCTCACCGCAAAGCGGTCCCCTCCCCCTATAAACAGGGGGAGAGCGCCGTCCGGGTGAGAGTGCTCGTTAAGTATCACTAATTTACTTACTTCTTATATGCCTTCAAACCGCCCTGCAAGTAGTCTACGAAGCGGTCGATGTCTTCATCGTAAGAGTAAGAGTGAGAGAGGGGGTTACCTTCGTTATCGAGGAGCACGTAGAAGGGTTGTGCGTTCGCACCAAACTTCGAGCGCTGGAGGTAGCTCCACTTGTCGCCGATGGTGCGGAGGGTTGTAGTCTTGCCATTCTCTTCTACTTCCATGTTTTCGGGAAGTGGCGTCTTTTCATCCACGTAGAGAGAGATGAGCACGTAGTCTTCGGTGAGCAAGTCGCGCACCTTCTGGTCGTGCCATACGGCGAGCTCCATCTTACGGCAGTTTACGCAACCGTGACCGGTGAAGTCCACGAACACAGGTTTACCCGTGCGCTTCGCATATTCCATACCCGCTTCGTAATCCTTAAATTCAGCTTCTACATGTACTTCGTGGAGGTTGAAGTCCTGCGTAGAAACGGGAGGAGAGAACGCACTCACCGCCTTCAAGGGCGCACCCCAAAGACCGGGAACCATATATACGGCAAATGCCAACGAGCAGAGCGCCAAGAAGAACGCGGGAACGCTTGTCTGCTTCTCATCCTCATCATCGTGAGGGAACTTAATGCCACCAAGGAGATAGACACCGAGGAGGGCAAAGATGCAAATCCAAAGGGCGAGGAAGGTTTCGCGGTCGAGGATACCCCAACCGTAAGCCAAGTCGGCAACAGAGAGGAACTTGAGGGCGAATGCCAATTCCAAGAAACCAAGCGTCACCTTCACCTTGTTCATCCAACCACCGCTCTTGGGAGCCTTCTTCAACATGGTGGGGAAGAGGGCGAAGAGGGTAAAGGGAAGTGCCAACGCAAGGGCGAAACCAAACATACCAATGGCGGGTGCGAGCACTGAACCACCGCTTGTGCTGACTTCTACGAGAAGGAAACCGATAATAGGACCTGTGCAAGAGAAGCTCACGAGCGAGAGCGTGAACGCCATGAGGAAGATGGAGAGCACACCCGTAGTCTTTTCAGCCTTACCGTCAACCGCTGCGCCCCAAGAAGAGGGAAGCGTGATTTCAAAGCCACCGAAGAAGCTTGCGGCGAAGACTACCAACATCAGGAAGAAGAAGATGTTGAAGAGGGCGTTTGTTGAAAGGTCGTTCAAGGCACTTGCGCCAAACAAACCGGTAATGATAAGTCCGAGCGAGAGGTAAATCACGATGATAGATACACCGTAGGTCACGGCATCGCGAATGGCCTTCTTGCGGTCGCCTGAACGCTTCAAGAAGAAGCTTACGGTCATCGGAATAATGGGCCATACGCAGGGCGTAACGAGGGCGATGAAACCGCCCACGAGACCGAGGAAGAAGATGGCGAGAAGACTCTGCGATGCAACGTCGGTCTGTCCGCCGTCCAACACTTGGAGTTGGTCGATTACGGGAGTCCACCAGTCGCTAACTGCTTTCTCAACAGGCTGTGCAGGAGTGAGTTCTGCCATAGGCACTTCTGCGGGCGCCTCCGCCTTAACTTCAGGTTTCTTCTCGGGTTCTACGACTGCCGCCTTCGCCTCTTTTTTTTCCTGAGCAGGCGCTGCCGCCTTCGGACCATCCGTGCCCTTCAAGTCAAACTCCACATTCGTGGGGGGCAAGCAGTTTTGGTCGTTACAAGCCGAGTAATTGAGGTAGCCCTTCACGGCATAATTCTCCGCCAAGAGCTTTACGCGCTGTGTGAACGTACAGTTGTTTTCAAAGAAGGTGATGTCCATTTCAAACATGGCATCGTATTCCGTCTTTGCGCCCGCACCGGGCTTCAACGCGCCCACCAATTCAGCGCCCTCAATCTTGTCAAGACCAAAAGTGGCGGGGTTGGGACCATCCTCGGGGATGTTTGTAGAATAGATGTGCCAACCTGCTTCAGCCGTACCCGTAAAGACAACGTCCAACTCTGTGGGCGACACGCGGTTGTAACTCACCTTAAAATCAATCTGTGCCACCATCGCCACCGTCGTAGCAAGGAAGAGCACAGCAAGTGAAAGAAATTTCTTCATATTAAGTGTTCTGTTATATATGCACAATAAGCAGGTGCAAAATTACGACTTTTTTTTGGCCTAAGCAGGCTTTCTGCGCAGAAATACAGACTCTTTATGTAAAAAAGGACACCTGCCGAACCCTAAACTCACCTCCCTCTGTGGCATACCTTAAAAAAGCGCCTTGCGGAGTGATTTTTTCGTTCGCAATCCACCGTGCGCAGCCCCCAAATCCGTAGCGAAAAAAACTACATTACTTTTCGTAAAAATTAGGTTACTAATAATTTAAATTTTCTTACTAATAATTTAAATTTTCTTACTAATAATTTTCACCACCCTTAACTCGTTGATTATCAAAAGTATATGTGTGCGAAAAAATGTTACATTTTTACCCGTCTTTTCAACCCATTTTCGCAACCTTTCTGACCCGCTTTTCAGGTCGAGTGACGCGCACAAAAAATCAGCAGAAGGTGGCAGTGTTACTGCTCGCCTTCTGCTGACGTTGTGTATTACGCTGACGCCAACGAGGGGTTAATACTCGTCTTCGTTGAAGAGGAAGTCTTCCTTGTCAGGATAGTCGGGCCAAACGTCTTCGATAGTTTCGTAAATTTCGCCCTCGTCTTCGAGTTCCTGCAAGTTTTCAACCACTTCCATAGGTGCTCCCGAACGCATTGCATAGTCAATCAATTCGTCCTTAGATGCAGGCCATGGTGCGTCTTCCAATTTTGACGCCAATTCAAGTGTCCAGTACATAGTGTTTAGTATTTATGGTTTAGTTATAGATTTTCGTGGGCGCAAAAATACCACTTTTATTATAATGAGCAAGTTTTAAGGGTGAAAATTTAATGTTTGGATAACAAAAACGTGTGTTAATCCCCTTGTGAGTGTGCATTATGTAAAAATTAGGGACTGCTGAGGGAGGTAAAAAGACGCACAGCAGACTCCGCCCGTGGGGCGCAATCTGCTGTGTGATACCAGGGTGGCAGGCTGCCTTAGTGGCGCTGCCGTATGTCATTTTGGGGGCAAGAACCGCCAGTGCTTAACGGGCAATAAATACCTTCTGACCGTTGCCCGTAACGTAGATGCCCGTCGTAGGCTTCTTCACGCGCTTACCTGAGAGGTCGTAGAGCGCATTTGCAGAAGCGCCTTCAACCACAACTCCTTCAATACCAACGGGAACGCCTTCGAGTTCGGTGAGTGCCAAACGTCCGGTTTCGCTTTCAGATTGGAAGTATGCCGTATTGGCGGGGATGGTGAGCGAATTCTTCGTTGAACGCACAAACTTGTCATCCGTGAGCGTGTAAATCTGACGCTTGCTGTTCGTCAAGGAAACTGCTTTGAGCACACCCTTAAATTCTTCCGACGCCTCAGCAACGGGAGTTGCCACTTCGGCAGGAACAATTTCGAGCACATAATTGCCCGCCGCTGCATTGAGAATTACGGGGAGTTCGGCGGGCACTGCGCCTTCGATTTCCTGAATGCGGATGCACTCAGTGTCGTCCACTTCCACGCGACCGAGGGCTGCATACGCCTTAACGCCTTCGGGGAGTTGCACCGCGAAGGGTACGCACATCACGGCGTAACCCGCTTCGGGAAGGGTTACTGCAAAGGTTTCTACAGGCTGAATGTACCAAAGCGAAGCATCAGCATTTGTTGTCCAAGGCACAAGGCGCACGTTGTCGCCTGCAAGGTGAACGCCGGCATTGCCACCCGTCTTGTTCTGACATGCTAATGCGCTCTGACCAGAGGCACTGCTGATGACGGTGTAAAGACCTGCGTCTTCAGGAGTCTTATGCACAGCGGGTTGTGTTTCGTTGGCGCCCAACTTGCCGAGGTAGAGACCGAAGTTGCCGTTGTAAAGGTTGTAAACACCTTCCGTTTCAGTAGCCGTAAAGCTGAACAACTGGTCAGCATCTGCCGCATCCGCTGCAGCGCCCTTGAAGCGTGTTGCTTCAGGAGTCATGTAGAGCGTGCCGTTTGAGCGTGCCACGTTGCGAAGTGTGTACCACTTGCCCGCTTCTACCTCAACGCGGGGAGCATTTGCCACTGCTGCGTTAATAGCTTCGTAACCCTGCTTCGAGGGTGCTGCCTTATACGCTTCGAGTGCGGCACTGATGCCAGCGCCAGCGCTTTCCAAGTAATTACCTACGTAAGAACCCACATTGTTAAGTACAGCGTCGGCCTTACTATCAATCTTCGCTGCCACAATAGCGTTGCGGTCTACATCAGCATTGTACGTGTAGAGCGAGTCAGTGATGTAGTCGATGCTGTAATTCTTATAGATGATAGAATAACCGCCACCGCCTGTGCCGCAATACGTTTCTTCTTCATAAAGGAAGCCGATCGTGTTGTCAGCCTGCAAACACATCGTAGAGTATGCCGAATAGAGGTAACTTGATTGGTGACGACCGTCCCAATTTGCCGCAATGCTGTCGGTAGTAGCAAAGTCGTTGAGCGTTTCAAGTTCCTTGTAATAAATACCTACGTTAGCGCGACCCGAACCAAAGGGAACCGACTGCAAGAGTAAGTACATGGGTTTGTTGTCTGCCTTACGTGTTACGGGAACTACCATTACTTCCCCATTCGTAGAGTTAGACACAGCCACAACGCCGTTATTACCGCTATTTGATTGCTTCACCGTGTTCCAATAACCCTCTGCCGTTTCACTATTCGTAAAGTTGTAAATATTAAACCAGCGTCCGCCGCTTACACGTGAGCTGATGAGAATCGAACCGTCGGGCAATTCTTCCACCTTAGGTTCATCTGCACCACTGGGTACGGGAGCGACGTGCACACCTCCGAGCACCTTCCAACTGCCTCCGAAGTCGTCAGAATAGAATACGAAGTTCGTGTACGTACCATCGTTGATTTTTACCAAAGCTGCGCAGTAGAGGCGGTAGTGTGTACCTGCCTTCACCGTTTCACTCTGAATAATTTTACCAGATCCGATAAACATGGCACGAACTGGACCATCCGCTCTCTGGTCAAACTGACTGTAGATGCTTTCAGCAATGTCGTCGGGCTTGCCCCAGGTTGCGCCGTTGTCTTCACTATAGAAGCGCGCAATGTTTTGGTGATTGTCGCGCGTACCGTTGGGGAAGGAAACATTACCTGCGCAACTCAACACAAGAACCTTGCCACTCTCACGGTCAGCAACGATACAGGGGTCACCAAATCCGACATTCATAAAGTCGGGAGAGTTTGCGCCCTTACCCTGTACGATGTCGAAAATATCGCCCCAGGTTTTACCGTTGTCCTTTGAGATACGCGCACGAAGGTCAATACGTCCGTTGTTTGCCATACCGATGTCGGCACGGCTATGACGGTAGTCGGCAACGGCAATAATATCACCGTTGTAAGCACGTGCGATAGCGGGAATACGATAAGGGATTGCGCTTGTCGTAGGTGTTTCAAACACTACAAAGAAGGGTTCGGGCTTGATCAAAGAACGGCGAATAGTTACCGTGAAATCAGAGAATGTCAAACCCTTATTAGCACCTGATTGTGAGAAACCTGCAGTGCGTTCTTCAAGGTCGCTAACTTCAACATGCTGCTTAGCACCTGTTGACTTTAAGGTAGTACCATTTACCGCAAGGTTTAACTGATAACTATCGTCGCCTGTTGTATTTGCAAAGTCAAAAGAGTATCCTGCAATCACGCACCCTTCGGGAGCAGTGAGTTGGTAAGAACATGTGCCTGACTGCCCAGAATAACCTGCAACATAGCCATTTGAATACTGCATATTGTTTGCATTTGCCGAGAAGGTGAAACCTTCGAACACGCTGCTTGACCACTTTGAGTGCCAAGTCTTGTTGCTATTACTTGCGGTCCATGTTCCGTTGCCCTCCTTCACTTCTACGAGGGTTTCAGCGAACTCAATAACAAGAGTAGAATTCTTGTCCTGACCTTCTGCCCAGAACGCGAGTTTGCCAAGTCCACCAAAGTTGTTCACAGCATTGTTGGTGCCGTGAATCTTAAGGAAGTACCCTTCAGTATCTGCGATTTTATCAGAAGCGCTGAAGTCCCAGAGGTCCGACCATCCTTCGGGGATTGCTGTAACCTCCTTCATTACGGGATAAGTAGAACCACCTGTGCCACCATAGCCGGCCAAAGAGCCCATTGTAGTAGAAGAGGCCAAAACCTTTGTAGGCCCAGCCTGCTTGTTATAAAGGCGGTAACCATCAGTGTCGTTACCTACGAAACACCAAAGGTCTTGTGCTTCAAGAGAAGTAGTGCTGCCCGAAATGGCAATAAAATCTGCTGTTCCGTTGTCGGAAAGCACACTCTTACCTTCTCCCAAGTGCATGGTGTACCACTGCGTGCCGGGAGCAAAAGTTCCGTCCGTAATAGTCGTTACCTTAAAGGGCACCGCTGCAGAGAGGGTTGCGCAAAGCATTAAGGCAAGAGTAAGAAGCGATAAATGTTTCTTCATAGAGTTGGTATTGAATTAGTGAATGGATGTCTTACATATTGGGGGTAAGAAGCGGGAAGACGGTTACGCCTGCTCTTCAAGGAATTTCTTTGCCTCGATGGCCGCCTTACATCCGCTTGCCGCAGCCGTAATTGCCTGGCGGTAATGCGGGTCTGCCACGTCGCCAGCAGCAAATACGCCGGGTACGCACGTCTTAGGCGAAGCGCCCTCGGTAATAATATAACCCACCTCATCCGTTGCCACCCAGGGTTTAAAGATGTCGCTATTGGGCTTATGACCTATCGCCAAGAAGAAACCGTCGATAGCAATGTCGTGAATCTTCTCCTCGGGAGTGCCCTTCTTATAGACAAGTTTCGCACCCTCTACGCCATTTTCGCCAAAGAGTCCCACAGTGTTGGTATTGAAAAGCACTTCGATTTTCGGATTGTTGAAGACGCGGTCTTGCATTGCCTGAGAAGCGCGCAGATAGTCCTTACGCACAATGAGATATACCTTTTGCGCAAGACCAGCCAAGTAAGTCGCTTCTTCACACGCCGTGTCGCCACCACCCACTACGGCTACCGTCTTCTTGCGATAGAAGAAACCGTCACACGTAGCACAAGCACTCACGCCCTGACCGCGATATTTCTCTTCATCTGCCAAACCGAGGTACTTAGCTGAGGCACCCGTAGCAATAATCAAGGTTTCGCACTGCACCTGTGAGTCGTCGTCAAACGTAATCGTGAAGGGGCGCTTGCTGAGGTCGGTCTTTACGGCAATGGCTGAGCGAATTTCCGTACCAAAGCGCTCACACTGCTGACGGATTTCTTCCATCATCTGATTGCCGTCCACTCCCTCGGGATAACCGGGGAAGTTTTCGATTTCAGTAGTCGTTGTGAGCTGACCACCAGGCTGAATGCCTTCGTAAAGTACGGGGCTGAGACCAGCGCGTCCCGCATAAATGCCCGCAGTATAGCCTGCAGGACCTGAACCTAAGATTAGGCAGTTAATGAGTTCCATAAAATGATATTTTTGTGTATTAAAATCGTGTGGTTTTCCCTGTTTTTTTACCCCCAATTAGAGGGCGTAAAAACAGTAATACTTTTTGCAAAAATTATTAGTAAGAAAATTTAAAATATGTTACTAATAATTTTTTTTAGGTTACTAATAATTTTCACCCCCTGAGAAGTGCCACTCTTAGTAACCTAATGAGGGTTTTTCGGGTAGGACTTTTGCCTATCTTAAATCAATCAAATCGTAGCTCGGAAAGAGCCCCTGATCAAAGCGGAAGAAGGCGTCGTCGAGCTTCAAGTTGAGTTCGCATTCAGAAATGCGGATGCGAAACCAGTCTGCCCCCTTTTTCATACGAATAGAGAGGGGGAGTTTTGTAGCCTGACTTACGATGACGCTCATTTCAGCAATAGACGTTGCGGCATCCGAGGGGCGCATCTTTACAATATACGCCGGTGTGCCGTTGTAATCCATCTTGTCGCAGGTAAGAGAGAAACCCTGCTTGTAGAGATTGATAAAATAGAGCGGGTTCATGGTCTGCAACTCTTCCTCTGTGGGGAGGCTCACGTTTACTTCTTCGCTACCGTTGAGAATAGTCCAAAGCGTTTTGCCGTCAAACCATGCGCGAATCATGTCGGAGTCAAGGTTATACATTCCTCCCTTCAAGACGATGGTTCCGCTGAAGTTTCCCGTCTCTTGAGTGCCGCTGAAATTTGTGCCCGTAAAGACAACGCGCGTTGCAGTGCTTTGGGTCAGCAACTTTGACGTAGCGTCGAGCACCTCCTTACCCGTTTGGGCAAAGGCAGTGATGCTGCTGAGCAGGAGGGAGAAGATTATAAATAGATGTTTGATCATAGGTTATGAGGTTTTAAGGTTGTGAGGTCATGAGGTTATAAGGTGCTGCGCCTTGATGTTATGAAATCATAAGGTTCATGCAGTCCGCAGGGTCTCTTAAAACCTTATGACCTCAACACCTCACGACCTTATTAAAGTGAATTTAACTTCAATTCAAGTTCCGCCAAGTCGGCACAATATACCTCACGCGGCTTTGCACCTCGGGTGGGTCCCACGATACCAGCCTTTTCCATCTGGTCCATCAAGCGACCCGCGCGGTTGTAACCGATAGAGAAGCGGCGCTGAATGAGCGAGGTAGAACCCTGTTGGTTGATGACAATTTCGCGAGCAGCATCGGCAAACATGGGGTCCATATTCGCCGTGTCAAAACCCTCAGACGAACCACCCTCTCCGCCTTCAACGGCAGGTTCGGGTAATTCAAACGGACCGAGGTAACTTTGTTGCGTGGCGATGTGCTGACAAATCTGTTCTACCTCAGGCGTATCAACGAACGCACACTGAACGCGGACGGGTGTGTTACCCGCAAGGAAGAGCATATCGCCCTTACCTACGAGTTGGTCAGCACCCTTGGCGTCGAGAATCGTGCGCGAGTCAATTTGCGACATTACCTTAAATGCCATACGAGCCGGGAAGTTTGCCTTAATAGTACCCGTAATGATGTTCGTAGTGGGGCGTTGCGTCGCAATAATCATGTGCATACCTACGGCACGCGCCAGCTGCGCGATGCGGGCAATGGGGAGTTCGACTTCCTTACCTGCGGTCATGATGAGGTCACCAAATTCGTCGATTACCACTACGATGTAGGGCATGTAGTTATGTCCGTGCTCGGGATTGAGTTGGCGGGCAATAAATTTGGCGTTATACTCCTTAATATTACGCACACGCGCCTTCTTAAGCAAGTCGTAGCGCGTATCCATCTCTTGACAAAGGCTCGTGAGGGTTTGAATAACCTTTGTTACATCTGTGATAATCGAATCTCCGTCGCCAGGAATTTTTGCCAAGAAGTGATTTTCGATGGGCGTGTAGATAGAAAATTCCACCTTCTTGGGGTCTACCATCACGATTTTGAGTTCCGCGGGATGCTTCTTGTAAAGGAGCGACGTGATAATGGCGTTCAGACCTACAGATTTACCTTGCCCTGTAGCACCGGCTACAAGCAGGTGGGGCATCTTCGCCAAGTCTACCATGTAGACCTCATTCGTAATCGTCTTACCCAGAGCAATGGGGAGTTCGAAGGTAGATTCCTGGAACTTCTTGGAGTTCAAGATGCTCTCCATGGAGACGATGAGCGGGTTCTGGTTAGGTACTTCAATACCAATGGTACCCTTGCCGGGGATGGGGGCAATGATACGCACGCCAATGGCTGAAAGGTTGAGCGCAATGTCGTCTTCAAGGTTGCGAATCTTAGCAATTTTCACGCCGGGGGCAGGTGTGATTTCGTAAAGCGTAATGGTGGGGCCCACGGTGGCTTTAATGCTTGAAATCTCTACGCCAAAGTTGCGGAGTACCTCGATGATGCGATCCTTATTGGCATTGAGTTCTTCGCTATTGAGTTGCACGTCAATCCCCTCGTATTTCTTGAGCAAGTCAAGCGAAGGGTAGCGGTAATTTTCGAGGTCTTTTTTAGGGTCGTAGGGACCTTGCAGGCGGAGTTCCTCAAGCGTGTCGCCCGAAGCCTCTTCCTCGTGTGCACCCTCCTCTACGGTAAAGCCTTCGTCTTGGTTTTGGGGTTCGGAAACCTCAAGGCTGAGGTCTACGCCCTCTTCTGCGTCGTCGGAAGCGGCTTCTTCTGCGCCGTCGGTCAGTTCAAGGTCGATGGGCGTGGCGTCTTCGTCGTGCGCCGTGCCCTCTTCGCCCTCAGTTTCGGGTGTTTCGGTTATCACCTCGCCCGTTGTGAGGTCTACGGTCAGTGCGCCCTCTTCCGTCTGCACTTCTGCGAGCTGCTCGCCCTCAGTTTCGGGTTGTTGCGCTTCGCCTTCTTCTGTAGGTTCTTCGCCTTCGGCATTGCGCTTGGGCAGTTTGCTCTTGATATACTCAGTGGGGTTTAAGAGGGTGCGGATAAAGATGATGGTCTTGCTACTGAAGTAGATGAGGTAGCAGAGTGCCAACCCGCCCAACACGGCTATCGTACCCACCGTGCCGATTTGCAGGTCCATAAACTTGCGCACCGCGTCGCCGTGCTCACCGCCGAGGGGGAAGGTCAGGCGCAAGTTGGCATAATCGGCAAGATGAACGCCCACCACACTGGCTGCCACCGAACCCCATACGAGCCAGAGCACGCATTGGATGAAACATTTGCGCAACACTACGCGCTTGGCGTCAATACACTTCAGCGCTAAGCAGAGACCAAAGAGGGGGATGCAGAAGGCGAAGATGCCGAAACACTTGGCCATGAAATAGTCTGACACAATGGCACCCCAGCGCCCGCTATAGTTTTGCGCCGCCACGGGCATGCCCTCTTCAAGGTTCGCTTGGTCAATGTATCCCAACTTAATATTGCCCACAAACGCAATGATGAGCAGCACCGAGATAAGGCAAATGATGACGCCCACGCTCACCCAGAGCTTCTGGCTGCGCAACGTGTCGTAAAGATTTCCACAGACCACTTGCAGGAAGGAAGGCTCGTTTGACTTCTCCTTCTCCACCTTCTTGGCAGTCTTGGGTTTGGTTTTATTGGGGGTAGGTTTTGTTGCCATATAATAATGTGTGATAGAACTGCAAAAATAATCCATTTTTTTGACATAATGGGAATTTCATTTCCACAAAATCTACGCGCGAAAAAACCTACATTACTTGTAGCAAAAATTAGGTTACTAATAAAAAAATTATTAGTAACATATTTTAAATTATTAGTAACCTAATTTTCGCCTTCGTAAGTACTTGATTTACAGAAACTCAGGAAAACCGAATTTTTGTCATATTTTTTCGCCAAAAAACAGGGCGATGGATGCTTTTTTTGGCAAATAATTTTGCCCAACAGAAATTAAGACCTATCTTTGCCCTTGAAATTCAGAATGAACGAAAGGATTCCGGTGTGCAACTGGGATTCTTTCCGTTTTTATAATTTCTAAAGCAGATTTTACAAACACCGGGAGACACGCTCCCCTTAATCCTATTTTTATAAAGTAATGGCATACATGTCACAAGAAGGCTACGACAAACTCGTAGCGCAACTCCATGAGTGGGAAACTGTAGACCGCCCCGCAGCATCAGCCGCGATTGCTGAAGCGCGTGATAAGGGCGACCTTTCAGAAAACGCAGAATACGACGCAGCTAAGGAAGCACAGGCAAACCTTGAAGCGAAGATTGCGCAGTTGAAGGTTACGATTGCTGAAGCTAAAATCATCGACGCTTCACGTATTCGCACCGACATTGTGCAGATTCTCTCTACCGTAAAAATGAAGAACGTAGCCAATGGCATGGTCATGAAATACACCATCGTTAGCGAAAGCGAAGCAGACCTCCGTGCTGGCAAGATTTCTTCTACAACACCCATCGCGCAGTCGCTCCTCGGTAAAAAGGTGGGCGACATTGCTGAGGCTAAAATCCCCAGCGGCATGATCAAGTTGGAAATTCTTGAGATTACAGCATAATATTTTGAGGTTGTAAGGTTGTAAGGTTTTGAGGTTTTAAGAAACCTTGCGGGACGTATATACCTTATCGTCTCAAAGCGAATCGACCTCATAACCTTAAAGCGAATCGACCTCAAGACCTCACCCCTCATAACCTCAAGACCTCACTCCTCATAACCTTAATCCTAATCACACTATGTCAATTTTCTCAAAAATCGCCGCGGGCGAAATCCCCTCATACAAGTGTGCGGAGAGCGAAGACTTTTATGCCTTCCTCGACATCAACCCCGTAGGTAAGGCGCACACGCTCGTAATTCCCCGCAAGGAAACGGACTATCTTTTCGACATTGAAGATGAAGAGTATGCCGCACTCCTGCTTTTCGCAAAGCGCGTAGCGAAAGCTATTAAAAAAGCATTCCCCTGCAAGAAAGTAGGTATGGCAGTGCTCGGATTGGAAGTAGCTCACGCACACATCCACCTCATCCCCCTTCACTCGGAAGGCGATATGGACTTCCGCCGCGAGAAACTCCAACTCTCGCCCGAGGAAATGCAGGAAATTGCCGCCAAGATTCAAGTCGCATTTGAGTAAACTTTACTTTTAAGAAGGAGGTTGTGACCATCACGTCACAACCTCCTTCTTTCTTTTCCCACCTGTCACGCGCCGCCACGCCTACCAGTATAACACCGGGCAGTGCGTCTGCGCTTTATGCACCCTGTAGATGTAAATCTTCTTGGGATACTTACCCAGCAAGAACAAGGTGACGGGGCAAAGCCAAAACTCCTCGTTAAAAAATTCGTGCGGGTCTTTATAGAAAGCACCTCCCGTCAGCGTAGCGCTTATCTGCTCTAAACGAAAACCGCAAAAACAATCGTACTCCTTCTTGCGAGGGATTCTTATCTGCACTGTAATATCATCATCTCCCTGCGCGTAATATTCAAGCATGTTTGCCGCGCCAGCCACCATCATTGTGTGCTCAAAAAGTGCCTTGGGAAATCCCGGAACTTTGCAGTACCACTTGCCACGAACCTTTATGAAACGCACTTCATAGAATCCGCGATGAAACACGGAGTAGACCACCGCACCTATTAACACACACAGCGCCTGAAGATACGCCAAGCCCAAAGTTACATACGCCACACACTGCTGAAAACACTTTTTCAAATTTTGCATCATACACAAACGACTTTTAATTTTGAAATCCAAATAACACTGTCTGTTCGAACGACGGTGCAAAGGTATGTGCAATTTTTGAGATTACAAAACGCGTTGATTTACTGCGATTTACAAACTATTGCGTGATTCGATTTTTTTTATTATGGGAGACCTCGTAGCGCAAAAAAAGTGGAGACCATTCCCAGTTTAGGAACAGCCTCCACAAATAGATTTCAGCACCTTCGGAAGCGCCTTTTGAGCGTTTGAAAGTGGGGTATAAATACTACGTTATTACTTAATCTTCGTCCAATAAAGCGTTGTGCCGATACCGAGAATCGTGCCGCGGAGTTTAAGTTTCTTGGGTGACTCAAAGTAAGCCGTTACGTTCACACGAATACCCTTTGAGGGGTCATAAATCTTGGCGTCGCCCCACTCCTTATCATCCTTGTCGTACTTGAGACCACGCACGATGACCACCTTGTCGATGTCTACGTTGCGCAATTTCTCATCGGGGTTCTTAACGTCCTTACGCTTCTTGCCATTCGCGTCAAGAGGCTGTTCTACCCAGAATACCTGAGCCGTGTAAGTACCATTCTTTTCCTTCGTCACACGCACCTTGCTCTTTTTACCACCACGGTCCGTGAGATACTCGCCAACAATGTTGTCGGCCTTGTCGTTTAATCCAGCCTGCGCGAATGAGGGTAATACGAAGGTTACAGCGAGGAGGATGAGGGTCAAAATCTGCTTCATAACTTTATGTGTAAATTGTTTTTCGGGTGCAAAGGTAGGAGGTTTTTGCACATCACGCCAAAGTTTGTGCAGATTATTTTGCACAGATAAGTAATTTTTGTGCAAATATAGTACTTGAATGCCTTTTTGAGTTAGCAAAATACGGGGGTGAGTGGATGTTGCTTACTAAAATACTTCACTCAATACGGCGAGTGACTTGAGTTCAGGCATTCCCTCAAGGTGCAGGCGGTAATACGTGTTGATGTGGCGCAGCAGTCGGGTGCGCTCGTCGCCGTTGAAGTGGAAGATGTGCATCGTTTCGTAGCGCATGCGCAAGAGCATGGGGATGAACTGTGCTTCAGGGTCGGTGAGGTAATCGGGATGTGTGGGGCAGGTTGCCACGAAACTACCGGCGCGAAGGTCAAAATACTTGTAGCGCTCGGGGTATTCCACGTTGGGGGTAATGCCTAAGAAGTACGTGAGGCGCACGAGGAAGACCAAGTGGAAGTTTGAGAAGTTGCGCGTACAGGTGTCCAGCCAGTTGATAGACTGCTCTATATAATTATATAAATGAGTGGAGGCGGGTTCGGAGCGCAAGGCGTGGTGCAGAAATTCTGCAATGAAAAGTGCCATGGCAGACTTGTAGGGATTGTAGGGTAGGGTGGCGAAGGGCAAGGCTGAGCGTGCCGCCTTGGGGCGTACGAGCCCGCCGCTCGAGCGACTGTCCCAGGTGAGTTCCAGTACGGCAAGGGGTTGAAAAAGTGTGTGGCGTACCGCAGCACGTGCTGAGCGCGCTATTTTTACCAAGAAACCTACACGCCCCTGTTCCTCCGTAAACGCATCCACAATGAGGGCGTCGTCGGAGTAACGTACAATGGAAAGTATGATAGCACGGGAGGTAATCAGCATGACTATTGTATATAATATATTGTGTGGTGGCGTGTGAGAACTCCGTAGTTCAATACTTTCAAACCTCAGAGTTCTCGCCATAGAAATACGGCGTAGCTCTTTCTCTTGCCATTTAGGCCTTACAAAATTACTACTTATAGGGCGTATTTTATACTTTGAGCAATATTTTCTCAAAAAAAAAGTAGGTTTTATTTGGTGGGAATGAAAAAATCCGTACCTTTGCACTCGCAATCAAGCCCGAAAGGGATTTTGATTAAGGTAAGGCCCATTCGTCTATCGGTTAGGACGCAAGATTTTCATTCTTGAAAGAGGAGTTCGATTCTCCTATGGGCTACAAAGTAAAAAGTGAAACTAATATTGGCAGTAAGTAGATAAATAGCGTTAAGGGTTTAAAGTGATTCATACTATCTACGATGCTGACCAGTTAGGTTAGCTTTTTTTATGCAGAAAACAGTGAGTCCCCGAAAGGACAACGCTCGCTGAAACTCAGGTAAGGCCCATTCGTCTATCGGTTAGGACGCAAGATTTTCATTCTTGAAAGAGGAGTTCGATTCTCCTATGGGCTACTCATCTAATAAACAAGAAAATTAAAAATGGCAAACCACAAATCATCTGTAAAAAGAATTCGTCAGACGGCGACTCGCAGATTGCACAACCGCTATTACGCTAAGACTATGCGTAATGCAGTTCGTAAGCTCCGCGCTACAACTGACAAAGCAGCTGCAGTAGAACTTCTGCCGAAGGTTCAGAAGATGCTTGACAAGCTTGCTAAGACTAACATCATTCACAAGAACAAGGCTTCTAACATCAAGTCTTCTCTTATGATTCACGTAAACGCACTCGCGTAAGGCTGAAGTTAGCACAAAATAGAGCGGTACTATCCTTAAGATGGTATCGCTTTCTTTGTCTTTCCTACACAACTATGGAACAGCAACAAAACACCCCGGGATTTCGCAACCGTTATGCCGAGATGAACTTCAACATCGAGCGCTACAAGGTCATTATGCACAATGACGACGTGACGACGATGGACTTTGTGGTGATGGTCTTGACCGACGTGTTTTACAAAACGGAGGAAGAGGCTGAGCGTTTGATGTTGGAAATTCACAACAACGGGCAAGCAGTCGTGGGGCGCTACACCTGGGATATTGCCTGCACAAAGCAGCAACGCGTACAAACACTTGCCGCACAGGAGGAATTTCCGCTCAGAGTGACCATCGAACAAGAATAATACGGTTGCAAATACGATTTTCGGCATAATATTTGTAACTTTGTTAGGTATAACCGTTCTTCCCCTAAAGAAAAGTGCCCCAGAACGGTGCTTCCTTCTCCATGAAGAAGCAGGGGCAACTCCTATACCATGCCTTTAGAATTTACAGAATCAGCAAATAACGCCTTTGGCGAAGCCCTCGGATTGGCAAACTCGTTGCGCCACGAATGTGTGACGCCCGAGCACTTCCTTGCAGCTTTCTTGAAGCAAAAACCCTTTGTGGAGGCTTTGGAGCGCTGCAACCTCAATGCCGATGCGCTTAAGGAAATCGTGGGAAGATACCTCTCCTGCGATGCGATGGAGTGTGTGCCAAAGGATGTGGAATATAACGTAGGACTCTCGGTGTTGCTTCAGGAAATGATTACACGCGCTTGTGTGGCGATGAAGTCAAGCAACCGCAAGGTGCTCGATATGCCCAACCTCGTGCAGTCGTTCCTCAAACTCCGCAAGTCTATCGCTGCCGACATGTTGCGCGACTTGCTCGGTAAGCAGCAGGAGGCGTTTCTTACGGCGCTCAACGAAGCGTATGCAAACGACAAATCTACACGTGTTGTCGGACAGGCTCATGTGAGCGTAGATACAATTGATATGGGGAACCAGCCCTTTCCTCCTCAAGGAATGGAAAATCCCTCTTGGCAGCGTTTTGCAAGTGAGTTTGAACCCAATCTTTCTACACCCATCGTGGGCAGAAAGAAGGAACTCGAACGCATGGCCAACGTGTTGAGTCGACAGAACAAAAACTGCGCCATGCTCGTGGGTGAACCCGGTGTGGGTAAGACGGCAATGCTCTCTGCGCTCCAGCTGTATTCTAAAACTGCCGAGGCGCCTTCGCGCATCCAGAAGTGTCCCATGTACCAACTTGACGTTACTGCTCTTTATGCCAACGCACAGTTCCGTGGGGAAATGGAAAAATGTATGAAGGCGGTGCTTGAAGGAATCAAGGATTTGGCAATTACTGCCACCGATACCCGCACAGGTCGCAACGTAACGGTAACTCCCATCATCGTCATTGACGACATTCACCACTTGGTGGGTTCAAGCCGCGGACAGGACGGTTCGATGGACGTTTCCCACCTCTTGAAACCTTACATCGACGGCGGACAACTTCGATTCATCGGCACTACGACGCACGAAGATTACACACGCTACGTTGCAAAGAACAAGAGCTTGACGCGACGTTTCCAACAAATCGAAATCAAAGAACCTTCGGTGGAAGAAACTGTAGAGATTCTTAACAATCACCGCAAGCAAATTGAGCGTTTCCACCACGTGAGCATTACGGAACCAGTAATCCGTCACGCTATCGAACTCTCGGCGAAATATATCTCTGACCGTTTCCTTCCTGAAAAGGCAATCGAATTGCTCGACGAAGCTGCTACGCTTACCGAACTCCGTGCGCCGAAGGATACTTCCTCAAAGTTGCGCATCAAGGTTTCTACCGTAGATGAAGCACTTGCAAACGTGGCGAAGATAGATGCTATGGCGATTAAGGGTGATGACCTTGAGTCGCTCGCAACGCTTGAAGAGCGCATCAAGGCGCAGATTTATGGTCAGGATGAGGCGATTCAGAAACTCGTAGAGTCGGTGCAGATGTCGAAGTCGGGACTTACCGACGACGGCAAACCCGTGGCAAGCATGCTCTTCGTTGGTCCTACGGGTGTGGGTAAAACTGAAGTTGCAAAGGTGTTGGCTAAGGAATTGGGTGTGGAACTCATTCGCTTCGACATGAGTGAATACACCGAGAAGCACACGGTGGCTAAACTCATCGGTTCTCCCGCCGGTTACATCGGCTATGACGATGGAGGTTTGCTCACTGATGCCATCCGCAAGACGCCTTACTGCGTGCTCCTGCTCGACGAAATTGAAAAGGCACACAGCGATATTTACAATATCCTCCTTCAGGTGATGGACTATGCCCAACTTACCGACAACAAGGGTAATAAGGCGGACTTCAAGAACGTAATTTTGCTCATGACTTCGAATGCTGGTGCACAGCATGCCCGTAAGGCGAACATCGGTTTCGGTAGCGGTGTGAGCACCGGCGAAGCAATGATGAAGCAGGTGAAGCAGACGTTCAAACCAGAGTTTATCAATCGCCTTTCTGCTACTGTTGTGTTCCACGATATGGACAAGCAGATGGCACGCCTTATCTTGGATAAGAAACTCCGTGGTTTCCGCGAGAAATTGGCGGCGAAGAAGGTGACACTCAACCTCTCCGACGACGCTTACGAATGGCTCCTCGAAAAGGGATTCACCCCTGAATACGGAGCGCGTGAGATGGATCGCGTCGTAGCGCAGTATCTCAAGCCCCTCCTTATGCGCAGCATCCTTTTTGGTAAGATGAAGAAGGGCGGAGAAGCAGTTGTCTGTGTCAAGGACGGCGAACTCTGGATGAAGTAAGTAATATAAACACCTGTAAATCACAGAATGGTTTTTCAACTCACCGAAGAAATAGGTTTTCCCGACCCACGCTTGGGCGAGGAAAGCGGAATATTTGCAATAGGAGGCGATCTTTCAACGGAGCGCCTCCTTTTAGCATACCAGTACGGCATCTTCCCCTGGTTTGACTTCCGCAAAAAAGTTCCACAATGGTGGTGCCCGATGCAGCGCTTCGTAATTTTTCCCGAAGAAGTACATGTGTCACACTCCCTACGCTCACTCATCAACAAGCAGCGCTACACCTTTTCGATGAATCGGAATTTTGAGAAAGTCATCGGCGAATGCGGCAGATTGCGTGAGCACGAAGAGGGCGCATGGTTGGGAGAAGACATCAAGAAGGCCTACACGAAACTTCACGAACTCGGATTTTGCGCCAGCGTAGAGGTGTGGGACGGCGAAGAACTTGTGGGCGGACTCTACGGAGTAGTAATGACAACGAATGATGCCGGCACACGATGGGCATTCGTAGGCGAAAGCATGTTTTCCCTCGTGCCCAGCGCATCGAAACTCGCGCTCGTATTTCTCTCTCGTTACATGCAGCGCCACGGTGGTGTTCTCATTGATTGTCAGATAGAAACGGCGCACCTTAAGAGTATGGGCGGGCGTTATATCTCTTACGACGAATACCTTAAGTACCTCGGAAAAGAGGGGCAGATTTAGAAAATAGCAAGTATAAGGGATTTCCCTGAAAACGGCTCGGACTTATTTTGATTTACATCCCTGGTAAATCAAAATAAGTCCGAGTATTTTTTTAACAATTCAGCCGTATTCTCTTAAAAAAACTAAATGGGAGTGAATTTGTGTTTTGAAAAGTTCATGAAGTAAAATTTTAACGGTATTTTTGCAGAGATGGTTGGTTGCAAAATCGACCACGGATTCCGAAAAAGAAAAAATTTAATCCCACTTTTAGAATGAAAAATTTATTTAAGTTCTTTGGTCTCGCAATGATTATTGGCGCATTTACCGCTTGTAGCAGCGACGACGAAACACTGAGCCCCGCGCCTCAGTATATGAACAACAAGAAGAAGTCTGTCGTTTGGGCAGGTGTTAAGAATCAAGAAGTTGCCTTGCAGCAAACGAAGACCAGAGGTTGTGACGTGAATGGCAATATGTGGACCACTAAGCCCGCTCCAGTTACTGCTGAAGAAGTGCAGGAGGTCTTGGCATACGTTGCCGCAAACCCTGGCGCAACGGTTGAGTGGCCGGGTTACACGCGCTATTTCATTCAGCACGTAGGCGGTGCGCACCACCTTTATTCTTACACAGACCACAATGGCGCGCTCCACACGGGCATCAACGGCACAGCCGGTTTTGAGAACCTTCAGGTGAAGGAAAATAGCGGCAACTGGCAACACGTTTACAACTTCAACGCAGGTAAGTGTGACAACGCCGCTACCAACAACTCCGCATTGATGACCGACGGCTTCCAGGCCATTAAGGCGATGGCTGAATACGCCAGCAGCTGGGTAGAAGCCTACCGCATTTATTACTACAAGGGCTTCTATTACATCGGTTTGGACTTCTCTACGCAGAAGGGCGACGGTTCGGTTCCCGGCAACGGCGTGTACGACGACTGGGTGGTAAAGATTGTGCCCGAAGGCAGTGAAACTCCCGACGGTGGCGATGACAACGGCGATGGTGGTGATGACAACGACGGCGACGACTCTGAAGAAGGTAGCAACACCGGAGGCGACGGTGGCGACACTGAAGATGATGGCAACGACGAGGGAGAGACCACTCCCGGTCAGGGCGAAGTAGAATTTGACATCCACCAGCAGGAGCACAAGGACTGGCATGAAATCAAGACCTCTATTCACCTCCGCGACAGCGTCTGCGTGCGCGTGCTCATCCCCATTCAGCGCGAATTTATCGCAGTGCCCGACGACTTCGACATCCGCGCCGGCTTGGATTACAACAACATCGTGGAGCGCGAAATCGTAGAGTATAAGATTGGCGAACAGTGGTTCACGTCTGAAGTGCGCATCAACCGCGCACCCGAAGGCATTGAAATCCTAATCGACGGCACCCAGTGTAAGGAAGCCCTCAAGATGGCGCGCGAGACCTGTGGCGACGGCATCACATTCGAAATTCACAACTATGTATATGCGCACGCCGATGATGCAGAGCTCGATAACGAACTCATTTGGAACTGGTTGAAGCTCACAGAATGCCCCCAGACGGCGCTCTACCAGTGGCCCGGATTCGGAGAATGGTGCACACACACTTACGGCCAAATCTCATCTGCATACTATCCCGCAGAGACCATCGCTTACGACAAGAACGCGGAATAATTCCCCCCGACGTTATACATTGTGCACCGCCCGCGCGGTGCACAATTCTTTTTCCCACCCCCTACAGCAACGTAAATTTCATAACAAATTACGATTGCATAAAATTGCGATTGCAGGTAACTTTGCAGTCGCAATTTTTTATTGCCAAACCCCTCTGATTTTTGCGAAAATCCGTTGTGCGAAAAACTATACCTATTTTCGTAAAAATTATTAGTAATGTAAAAAAATTATTAGTAACCTAATTTAAATTTTCTTACTAATAATTTTCAGTCTAAAAGCACTGCTGATTATCAGCAGGTTACGACGCTCTAAAAACGCTCATTTCAAAGCCGCTCACACACCCCTATGCGACACAAAATCCTTACCCTTTCCGCCCTGCTCAGTTGCACTTTTGCGCAGGCGGCAATCATCCCCACGGAGTCGGACTCTTCACGCGTCACCAACCTTGAAGAAGCCATCGTGGTGGCTACCCCGAAGCAAACAACGCAGCTCCGCAAGCAGGCGCTCTCTGCCAATATTTACAGCGGTGCAGAGTTGGAGAAATTACAGGTTACGAGCCTTAAAGGACTCTCCACGCTGACGCCTAACTTCTTTATGCCCGACTACGGCAGTCGCTATACCTCAGCGGTTTACATTCGTGGTATCGGCAGCCGTATGAACACGCCCGCCGTAGGTCTTTATGTAGACAACATTGCGTATGTTGACAAGAGCGCTTACGACTTCTCGTTCACCGACATTGAACGTGTAGACGTGCTTCGCGGACCTCAGGCTACGCTTTACGGACGTAACACCATGGGGGGCGTAATTCGCGTTTTTACTTCCGACCCCTTGCGCAATTCAGGTACGCAACTCTCCCTCGGGGGAAGCACGCGCAACGGCGGACGCTCCGTTTCGTTCACCACATTCCTCCACCCCACATACGACCTCGGCATCTCGCTTACGGGATATTACAATGGCGAAGCGGGATTCTTCAAGAACGCAACAACAGGTAAGCACGCCGACTTCAGCGATGCTGGAGGTGGCAAACTCCGCATGAGTTACCGCCCCTCAAACCGCCTTCGCTTTGACTTCACCGCCTCTTACGAGCAGAGCTATGAGGGTGCGTGCCCCTACTATTACGAAGGTGTCGTAGAGGGTGCAGAATCCTATGCCGACTATCTCGGTACGCTCTCGCAGAATCGCCCTTCTACGTACCGCCGCAGTGTTTTAAACACGGGGTTGAGTATCGCTTGGCGCGCTAATCACTTTACGCTCAACAGCGTTACGGCATACCAGCGTGTGGCTGACCGCCTCTTTATCGACCAAGACTTTATCGCTGCCGACATCTTCTCGCTTGACCAGCGCCAGAAGTTGAATACCATCAGCCAGGAACTTTCCTTGAAGAGCAAGGGCGGAAAGCCTTGGCAGTGGACTACAGGCGTTTACGGCATGTACCAACATGCGAAGACCACTTGCCCCGTAGATTTCTATCAGGACGGAGTGGATTACCTTAATAATATATTTAAGAATGTGCTCCCCGCAGGTATGCCCATGTCGCTCGGATTTACGGGTAGCGAACTCCCCTTCCGTGCGAGTTTGAAGACACCTGCGGCGAATGCAGCCTTGTTCCACCAGTCGTCTTACAAATTCAGCAACGGCTTGACGCTTTCTGCGGGCTTGCGCCTCGACTATGATTACCAGCGTCTCGACCTTCGTTCGGGCGTAGCTACTCCTATTGACTTCCAATTCGCAATGATGGGTCGCCCCGTGCCGTTCCAAAGCAATCCCGTGTTGAACGATAAGTTGAACAACGACACTTGGCAACTCCTTCCCAAACTCGCCCTCCAGTATGACTTTAAGCAGGGGCTCGGCAACGTCTATGCGTCTATCGCTAAGGGCTACCGTTCAGGAGGTTACAATATTCAGGCGTACTCCGACCTTTCGCAGAGCATGCTTCAGGGCGACATGATGCAGCAGGTCTATGACTACAGTTACAACATGATGACGGGCATGGGCATGCCGGGAGCTGTGGTGGAAAAGAACTTGAGCAGCCTGAAGGAAAACATTCCTGCCCCCGCCGATGCCACAACGCTTTACTACAAGCCCGAACAGACGTGGAGCTATGAGGTGGGCAGCCACTTCAACTTCTGCGAAGGCGCCTTCCAACTCGACGCTACTGCCTTCTGGATGGACACGCGCGACCAGCAGGTGGCAAACTTTGCCGAAAGTGGTATGGGTCGTAACGTGAAAAACGCAGGTAAGAGCCGCTCTTACGGAGCCGAACTCTCGGCACGCACACGCTGGATGGACAACCGCTTGACCGTAAACACCAACTACGGCTTTACGCACGCCACCTTCCGCGGCACGGACAACTACGTGCCTTACGTGCCCAAGCACACCTTGAGCGCAACGGCAGACTTCCGCCAACCGCTCAACTGCGACGTGCTCTGCGCCGTGACCGTGGGTGCTAACGTCTTTGCCGCTGGAGATATTCAGTGGGACGAAGCTAATACGCACCACCAGGACTTTTACGCTACCCTCGGCGCGCACCTCTCGCTCGAATTTGCCCGCGATATGCAGCTCACCCTTTGGGGCAAGAACCTCACCGATACGAATTACGACACCTTCCGTTTCGACAGCATGAACCGCCGCTACGCACAGCGCGGCATCCCCTGCCACTTTGGCGCAGACTTTAAGGTGAAATTCTAATACATCAGGGCGCTCATGCCCTAACATACACATACAAGCGACTGCCTCTTCTCGGGGCAGTCGCTTGTTGGTTTGTAGCGCAAGGCGGTATTTTCTTCTCCCCCGAGTCGTACAAATTCCGCGCAACGACCGTGATTTTTTAATGCGAAATAGGGGAGTGCGCACCCTGAAAATAGTTGTCAGAAAAACTAAACCTATTGTAGTAAAAATTATTAGTAACCTAAAAAAAATTATTAGTAAGATAATTTAAAATATGTTACTAATAATTTTCGCCTTTTTAACCATTTAATTTACAGCGAGTTACAAGCGCCTATTTTTTGCGCCTTCACGCCCCAGTTTTTGTGCAGAAATTGGGGGTGTTTGGGGGGTGGGGATTGGGGATTATATGGAGTTGTTACTTGCGTGACCTTGGGACTCCCGTAGTCCAGTTTAGACGCTGAAGGCGTCTCCGCTCAGTAACCGGGCGGTACGCTGAAAGCGCACCCCCGAATGGCGACGACCGCGTGACGCACCCTGAAGGGGTGCCCTAATCCATGGTTTGTAATTTGCTGGGGCACCCCTTCAGGGTGCGCCTCATGATATGCCCACTACCGGGGGTATTCGCTTCGCTCAAACACCCCGGTTATTGAGCGGCGACGCTTTCAGCGTCAGCAAAGCAAACGGGGGCGGTCAAAGGTTACGCATGTAACTGCTATAGTATTGCCAAAAACAAATCCGCCCTGAGTTGAAACTCGGGGCGGATTGTTTGTATGAAAACATGCACCTTGCGGTGATGATTTTCTGAGTTGTGCGGCGTTGGTTAGCGCACTACCTTCTTACCGTTTTGGATGTACACACCCTGCGCAGGTTCTGCGTTGAGCTTACGTCCGCTGAGGTCGAAGAGTTCTGCCTTCTTACCGTTAGCAACTACGCCGTCAATGCCAGTTGTAGCGTTTACAACGAGGGTAGCATCAACAATCGAACCTCTGTTAGCGAGGAAACCGTTAGTACCTGTGCAAGTGCCGTCTTCAGCTATCTGACCGCCAGCGTCGATTGAGTTCCAGTCCATCTTGAAGCGGATGCGGTACGTACCTTCTTCGGCGGGTGCCTTAAAGGGAGGGAGGGTCATCGTGTTGCGTGCTGCACCTGTGATAGATTCACCTGCTGAGTTTACACCGCCATTCTGGTCGTCGTTGAAGTTACCCGTGTAGAAGCTGAAAGACATCACTTCTGTGCCACTCTGGTCGGTAGAACCGTCGTTGAATGAGAACTGCTGGTCGCCGTCAAGGTCGATGTACACGTAACCATTCATCCAGTTACCTTCCTTATTGATAACGGCTGTGAGATTACCGCCGGGCTTGCAAGTAAGAATACATGCTTCGTCAGCGCTCTTGTCGATGTAAGGCTTAGCTTGGTTGATTTCAATAACCTGTGCTTCGCCTTCGCCATCAGTGAGGGAGATGGTTGTAATCTTACGGTCAGTGCCTACAGGGTTCGCGTTCTTGTCGAAGTTTACAGCATAGGGTTCGCGCACTTCAGGAGTTACCGTGAGCGTAATCTGCGCCTGTGCTTCAGAACCGTCAGCTGCCTTAGCGGTAATCGTAACCGTACCTTCCTTCAATGCCTTTACAAAACCACTTGCTACAGTAGCGATGGTTTCATCACTGCTTTCCCAAGTAACAACGGGGAATGTAGCGTCGGTATTTACCTTTGCCTGAAGCACGAAAGTCTTGCCAGCTTCTACGTTAGTATCGCCAGTCTCAGTTTCGATAGTGATGCTTGTAATGGGCTTCACTGTTTCAGTTGCCATAATACCGTCGAAGCTGTAGATGCTATTCGCGAGGAGCTTCGCAGAGATCTTTGTGTCAATATCAATAGGTTCGCCCAATGTGAGACCGCCCATGTTGTCTTGTTCGCTGAATGACTTTCGGAAGATAACACTACCATTTACGTTAGCAGGAATGTTGAGCGCTTCGCGGAGTGTGAAGTCGTAAGAAGCAATCTTGCTTGAACCATTGCGGAGTGCAAGCGTAGCCTTCTTACCATTCCAAGAAGCCCAACCGTATACGTTCTGCTTGCTGCCGTCCCAAGGATTGCCACCTACCCAGTGCGCATCGGGAAGTACGTCAGCATTGCGCTTCTGCCAAGCAATCAATTCAGCAACATCCGCCCAAAGCTTACCGTCGTTGATACTGTTCATCAAGTCGTAGTCATTGTACAACTCAACCAAGCCTGAACCGCAAACGAATGCGCAACGCAATTCGTTGAGCACGTGCTTATATTCGCGTGTGTCACCAGCGGGAGGACCGAACTTAGTAAGGATAAATCCGTGAGTCATCAACGTGTTGATGGGACAGATAGGAGAGTTGGTCACGTAGTTCTGATAAACGAGACGATCGCGGTAAGTAATCCAGTTTTCACGGTTTACGGGGTTATTACCAATGCGATCGTGGTCATTTTCTTGGCGCCAAGTTGCGTCAGTATACTGATACCAGAAAGGAGAAGCCCAAGTACCTACAGTAGTATTGAAGAAGATGTCCTCACGAAGCTCTTCACGCACGTAGCGTTCGAGACGGATGATACCTTCTGCGTTTTCGTTACCCGTATCACCAGCATCGGGACCTACAGAAGTGAACTGTCCGGAAATACCGTCGAACTTAAAGAAGCGGTAGTCGCCTTGGTTCATTACGAGGTTGTAAGCTGCATCCTTAAATGCCTTATAGTAAGCGGGGTTAGAGAGTTGCATACCACCCTTTCCGTTCCAATATTGACGGCGATAGTTACCGCTCTGACCATAACCACCTACCGGACCGAGCCAAGCACCTACGCCAGAGCCCATTTCCTCAGCGAGTTCTGCCATGTCGCGCATTTCGTTGGGGAATGATTCGTGGAATTTCCATTCTCCGTATTCGTCCCAACCGTCGTCGATAATATAGATGCTGGGAGTTACTCCGTAGCGATCGTAGAGGTCAGTCTTCCAGTGGTTGATTACGTCGAGCACGTCGTCAGCCTTAGTGTTGTCAAGGTGTTCGCGACCGGGAGCTGCGTTATTGCGGTTGATTTGGAGTTCGTACCAAGTGAGGTAAACGGGAGTAGCACGCCAGGGCACTGCACGTTCTCTTTCTGAGTAAGCCAAGAATGAGCGACGCTTCTGAGTCTTGTGGATGTTGCTGTCAGCCTGAGTGCCGTCTTGCGCAACGAGACCTACTACGCTTGAAATCTTCCAGTTTTCACCCTGCAAGAGTGTTGTGTTACGGCTCCAGAGACCTTGGATGCCCACAATGTCGGTATTTACAACAACACCTTCCTTAGCGTTGTAAATCTTAGTAGTAATCGTGCTGTTAGCATTCACAGATTCGCTCTTGTTTTCAATCATGGCGCGAATTGTAAAGGTGCCGTCGTAAGGAGCAGTGAATGTGTACGTATTCTTGCTGTGCTGACCGCCAGAGTAACCGCTGTGGTAGTCATTAGCTGCGATAGAACCGTTTGCTTCAAGCAAATCCACACCACCAATGTTCAAACGGTGAGAACCGCTTGTATATTTAATGAGCACTTCTACCTTTTGGTTTTCCTTCAACGTAACATTCTCAATCTTATATTCGAGCACGTTGGGATAGTTTACGCCAACGGCTTCTTCAAGACGCTTGGGCACAGCATCTTCTGCCACCTGTGTCCAAGAATCAGGCGTAAGCGCAGTAGGACCGAGCGTAGTTTCGAGCGTCCAATTATCTTCGTCGCCAGAAGCTTCACCAGCCGTGTTGTAAGCAGTAGGATGTTCGAGACCCGCAAAGATCTTGTTGCTCATCAATACCGCACCGCGAGTGTTACCTACGGTCTTGGGAGCAGAACCTGCAGCCTTTGTGTCCACATTATACATCATGGGGATGATGTTATACATATCTACGTCATCAACGCCCACGAGTTCCATTTCCGTACGGAGGTAGTGAGAACCGTCGCGGAGCACGGCGCGCCAGATAATATCAATCGTCTTTTCCTTATAGGTATAGCTGTAAGTTGCTTCGAGTGCCTTACCTGCGAAATGCTCAGCGCCACCAATAGCAGTGGGATTTGCTTCGAGGTCTTTCACTTCAACGCTCTTCAACGTCATACCAGAAGCAGGAACATTGTCACCGTTGCCAAAAGCTACGCTGAAAATTTCAGTACCTGCCACGAGGTCCATCGCCTTTGAACCGCCGAAGTAAATAGCATCGCCCAACTTCACATAACTTGCTGCGAGCACGTTATTGCTGAACGTATAAACGCCATCGTTTGCCGTCAAAACAGCTGCGCCTACCGCTTCCTGCTGCGCGGGATAAAGCACAGCGTTCGTGTAAGCAACAGTTGCGGGCTGTGCGGGGACTTGTGCGAAGTAAACCGTAATGGTCTGCGCTACATCATTGATTGCCACAGCTGCAAACTGACCTTCGGGGGCAACAACAGTAATGTCGCTCTTCTTCACACTGCCTTCGATGGTATAAGTGTCGCCATTCTTGTAAGTCTGTTCGCCAATCTTGATGGTATAACCCTCGGGCATCACAACAGCATAGTTGCGCACTACGAGAACTACCTCAGTGAATGTCCACTTACTACCGTTGTCCTTGCTACCAGCATCCTGCCAAAGTCCCAAAGTATTAGAACCGTCAAGAGGATTACCGTCTGTGCCCTGGAACCAGTTTACGTACTTGTCATTTCCGCCACTGGTGGTGTAGGGTTGGATTTCATAGAAATCATCGGCATAGTTGTTCACCTTGAAATAGTCGTCAGTACCCTTAGTTGCCGACATCTTGATGAAGTCCTTGCCGTTGTTGTAACTTGCAGCGGCTGTGTACGTAAGCCACTTCTCTGCCTTGGTGCTGTAAATGTAATACGCACCATCCTTACCCTCTACGGCATAGAACGCAAAGAGACCCTGATTCTCCGCCGTCTGAGTGGGCGCCGTCAGTGCGTTTGAGAACACACCGTTAGCATTTTTCATGGTGTAGACATGCTCAGGCTTACCCGCGTCAGGAAGCACTGTAGAAGCTACCACCTTGTCTGCCATCATCTGTGTCGAAGCACAAATCATCGCAGCAATGAGCGTGAAAAATTTCTTCATAAATAAAGGTTATTAAATGTTTGAA
>JAGBYW010000178.1 GCA_017628555.1 Bacteroidaceae bacterium
CATCAGCACATTCTGTCCGTAGCTGGTACGATACTTGAGACGCCCAAGGATCTTCACAAGCTCAGGGGGAATGTTGTGCACACCTGCATCAAAGCAAGCGCGTACGTCTGCCTGTTCAGCAAGGTCGGCTTTAACTACAAGTTCGTTATACCATTTAGAGTAGTCTTCACTACGTTTGGTAAGAAAAGAAAGTTCTTTTGCCATATATGTTAATCTTGTTATATTTCAGGGGGGGGTAAAATGTACAAATGAGCGTGGTGTCACTTCTCATTTTTAATATGCGTTGCAAAATTAAACATTTTTACCCTAATTTCAGTAGGTGATTAACAAATAAAGTTTTATTTCAAAAAATATTTTGAAGAATGCGGGGATAATATTACTTTTGCAACATTAACAAAATTATCTATCCACTAAACTAAATTACAAAATGAAAACAACAAAGATTAGTGTTCTCGCACTCTGTGCTTTGCTCCTTCTTCCTGGTTGCTCAACAATGTCAAACACCGCAAAAGGTAGTATGATTGGTGGTGGCAGTGGTGCTGCAGTAGGTGCGCTTATTGGTGCGCTCATCGGTAATGGTAAGGGTGCTGCAATTGGTGCAGGTATTGGTGCTGCTGTTGGTACAGGCGCAGGTGCTCTTATCGGTCATAAGATGGATAAGGCAAAGAAGGCTGCCGAAGCAATCGAAGGTGCTGAAGCAGAACTCTTGAAGGATGCAGAAGGTTTAGCTTATGTAAAGGTTACCTTTGACTCAGGTATTCTCTTCTCGTCAGGTAATTCTGCGTTGACAACTACTGCAAAGAACTCACTTTCAACATTCAAGACAAATGTTTTGTCTACAGATATGGACCTTGCTATCGTAGGTTATACAGACAACGATCCCTGGAAGGGTTGCACAGCAGAACAGAGCAAGCAGAAAAACTTGGTGCTTTCAGAACAGCGCGCACAGAGCGTAAGCTCATACTTGATTGCTTCAGGCGCAACATCTTCTCAGATTAAGTATGTTGTAGGTAAGGGTGAAGAAAATCCCGTTGCGAGCAACGCTACTGCTGCTGGTAAGGCGGAGAATCGTCGTGTAGAAGTTTATATCCTTCCCAGTCAGCAGATGATTGAAAGTGCAAATGCTGGTACTCTTAAGTAAGTTTTTATTGCACTCTTGAATATGAGGTCATGCTTTAATAAAGTGTGACCTCAATCATTTATAATTTTGAGGATTTGAAACCTCCTTCTGCAAACATCATACGTTCTAACCGAAAAAAGCGAACTTTCTTATAATACTTTAAGAGTTTAATTTCCTTAACCCTATGGCAGTTCCCTACCTTGACATACAAAATCTAACAAAGCGCATTGGTGACCTTGTGCTGTTTGAAAATATTTCTTTTTCGCTTGCTGAAGGCGAGCGGGTGGGGATTATTGCACGCAATGGAGCAGGGAAGAGTACTCTCCTTAATGTCATTTCAGGAAAGGAAGATTATGAGGCAGGCGAAATAATTTTTCGTAACAATCTCAGAATTGGTTATTTGGAGCAGAATCCGCATTTCAACCCTACAGACACCGTACTAACAGCCGTTTCGCAACTTCAGGATTCCATCCTCGGTGGTGACGAATTTACTGATGAAGATGCATCTCGCATTTCTGCAAAACAGATTCTAACGAAATTACAAATTACGGAGTTTGACAAACCTGTAGGTCTCCTTTCTGGGGGACAACTCAAGCGTGTCGCCTTAGCGCGTGTACTATTGTCAAACCCCGATTTGCTCATCCTTGATGAACCTACTAACCACTTGGATTTAGAGATGATTGAGTGGTTGGAAGGATACCTGCGTCGCAATGTGCGCTCGCTTTTGATGGTGACACACGATAGATATTTTTTGGATCGTGTGTGTAACGAAATTTTGGAGATTGAGGATAAGACGCTATATTCCTACCGCGGAAATTACGCCTATTATTTGGAGAAACGTGACGAACGTATTGCGGCAACAAATGCCAATATCCAACGTGCAAACAACCTGTATCGTAGAGAATTGGAATGGATGCGACGCACGCCTTCGGCACGAACGGGTAAGTCACGTTCACGAAAAGAGGCCTTTTACGAACTTGAGCAACAGGCGCGTCGTCGTCAACAAGAACGTACAGCACGATTGGACATCAAGAGCGGGTATATCGGTTCTAAAATCTTTGAGGCGGAATATGTCTCAAAAGCCTATCCTTCGGTGAAGATTTTAGATCATTTCTATTACAACTTCTCTCGTTATGAGAAGATGGGTATTATTGGAAATAACGGTACAGGTAAAACTACTTTCCTTAAATTGCTTCTTGGAATGGAGCGCCCAGATGAAGGGCGCTTTGTGGTAGGAGAAACGGTGAGGTTTGGTTATTTCTCACAACAGGGTATGGAGTTTGATAATCAAATGAAGGTGATTGATGCCGTCCGAAAGTATGCCGAAACTGTTGACTTGGGAGGTGGTAAATCGCTCACAGCGATGCAATTTCTCAATCATTTCTTATTTCCGCCCTCACGTCAACAAGATTATGTCTATAAACTTAGTGGTGGAGAGCGCCGTCGCTTGTATCTCTGTACTGTCTTGATGCAAAATCCCAACTTCCTCATTCTTGACGAACCTACAAACGACTTGGATATTGCAACCTTGAATGTTCTGGAAGATTATTTGGCAGATTTTCGCGGGTGTGTAATTATTGTCTCCCACGATCGCTACTTTATGGACAAAGTGGTCGATCACCTGTTGGTCTTTAAGGGAAATGCCGAAATTGATGACTTCCCCGGCAACTATACGCAATACCGCAATATGCCGAAGGAGGATGTTAATGAAAAAGGGGGCGAACATACGAATCCTCAGGTGACGGCAAACGCAAAAGTTGTTGACCGTAAGCCTAAGTTGTCGTTTAAGGAAAAACAGGAATTGGCGCAACTTGAACAGGATATTGATGCCCTTGAAACTGAGAAGCGCCAAATTGAGGCAGACCTTTGCAGTGGTACTTTGTCGGTGGATGAACTCACCAGATTAAGCAAACGTCTCCCAGAGTTGAATGACGAAATCGAACTCAAGACGCTTCGATGGATGGAACTTGAGGCGGTTAATGGGTGAGTGACTTTTTAGTAAACGAGTTGGCTAAAAAGTTGCAGAATGATAAATATATTCCTCAGCTTATTACTATGTATATTAGGGGAATATAGGATAACCTATAATTGCTTGCATTTTTATGAACACATAGAATAAGAACCATCACGGATCATTCTTCCTTCTTTATTTCAATATGTTACCATTAGCAGAACGCTTGCGTCCACGAACGCTTGAAGATTACATAGGGCAGCAACATTTGGTGGCAGAGGGCGCTGTGTTGCAACGCATGATTACCTCGGGGCGTATCTCCTCATTCATATTGTGGGGACCTCCTGGGGTGGGGAAGACTACGTTGGCAAAGATTGTTGCCTCTACCTTAGAAACCCCATTCTTCACACTTTCAGCGGTAAATTGCGGTGTGAAGGAGGTGCGTGAAGTTATTGAACGTGCAAAGAGTTCACAATTCTTTTCACAACAAAGCCCTATCTTGTTTATTGACGAGATTCATCGATTTTCAAAAGCCCAACAAGACTCGTTGCTTGCGGCAGTAGAAACGGGTACTATCACGCTGATAGGGGCTACTACCGAAAATCCTTCGTTTGAGGTGATTCGCCCCTTACTTTCCCGTTGCCAAGTATATGTGCTTGAGAGTTTGGGAAAAGAAGATTTGTTGCAACTGCTTCATCATGCCCTTGAGCGCGATTTAGTATTGTCAGAGCGCAATATCACAGTCAAGGAGTATGAAGCGTTGCTCCGATTTAGTGGTGGGGATGCGCGTAAACTATTGAATATTCTTGACCTTGTAACTACTGCAAATTCAGATGCCCCACTAGTACTCACCGACGATTTGATATATACGTGCTTACAACAAAATCCATTGGCTTATGACAAGAATGGGGAGCAACATTACGACATCATCTCCGCTTTCATTAAAAGCATTCGCGGTTCAGATCCCGATGCTGCCATTTATTGGTTGGCGCGCATGCTTGAGGGTGGGGAAGACCCTAAGTTTATAGCCCGCCGATTACTGATATCTGCTTCCGAGGACATTGGTTTAGCAAACCCCAATGCGTTGCTTATGGCAAATACAGCTTTTGAGGTAGTGCACAAGATTGGTATGCCCGAAGGGCGCATACCTCTTGCAGAGGCTACAATTTATCTTGCTACTTCTCCTAAAAGTAATTCTGCCTATAAGGCTATCAATACTGCATTGGAGCGCGTGAAGCAAACGGGCAACCTTCCCGTGCCCCTGCATTTGAGAAATGCTCCCACAAAGTTGATGGCAGAATTGGGTTATTCTGGTGGATACCTCTATCCACACGATTACCCAGGCAATTTCACGCTTCAGCAATATATGCCTAACGAACTTGTTGGGGAAAACTTTTGGCAACCTTGTCAAAACCCAACGGAAAATAGATTGGCAGACTACATGAAAAATTGTTGGAAAAAATAATTGTCAAAACATTTTGCAGTAACAAAAATACTTTCTACTTTTGCACCCGTGTTCGGAGCAACCTTGCTCCAACAAGGTCGCCGAAATAGCTCAGTTGGTAGAGCAACGCATTCGTAATGCGTAGGTCGCGGGTTCGAGTCCCGCTTTCGGCTCACATAAGAAAAAGCGAAGATTCACGTCTTCGCTTTTTCTTGTATCAGGAAATTTATTCATTTCTATCACAAATCTGTTCACAGAAAAAAACTATGAGTGAATACACCACAGAGACGTATCCACTCATACTATTAAACTTTTTAATGGGGGAATTATACCACACCCTGTGCCATCATTGCCTTAGCCACCTTCATGAAGCCTGCGATGTTAGCACCCTTCACGTAGTTTACGGTGCCATCTTCGAGTGTGCCGTACTTCACACACTGCGCGTGGATGTTTTCCATAATCTGGTGGAGCTTAGCGTCAACTTCTTCTGCTGTCCATGAAATCATAGAGGCATTCTGTGCCATTTCAAGACCTGATACTGATACACCGCCAGCGTTTGCTGCCTTACCGGGAGCATAGAGAATCTTTGCTTCGAGGAACTGCTCGATAGCTTCGGGAGTAGAAGGCATGTTTGCACCTTCACTTACTGCGATACATCCATTGGCAAGGAGTTTGCGTGCATCGTCACCGTTGAGTTCGTTCTGAGTTGCCGAGGGAAGCGCGATGTCACACTTTTC
>JAGBYW010000179.1 GCA_017628555.1 Bacteroidaceae bacterium
ACTGACAGCCGGATGGCGCTCTCCCCCTGTTTATAGGGGGAGGGGACCACGTAGTGGTGAGGGGGTGCAGAATACGCACCGCAAGGCATACTACTCACTTCTAACTACTCACTTTAAATTGCACCCCCTCACCGCAAGGCGGTCCCAATTGATTTCGCTACGCTCATCTTCCTCCTTCTCGTAAGGCATAGTACAAACAAGTTTGTCCTCTGCTCTTACTTCGGGAGTCGGTTCCCCCTATAAACAGGGGGAGAGCGCTATCCAGACGTTTTCACGACCTTAATTCTCAACCTTATTTCTTCACCGTCTTGCGATAAACATTCGTCTCACGGATTTCGTACCCCTCGCTCTGATATAATTTGTTGGCAGCCTCACGTGAGGGGCGTGAAGTGAGGTTGAGGGATTTTGCACCGAGGTTTTGTGCTTCCGAAGCTAAGTGTTGGAGCAGTTGGCGGGCATATCCGCGTCCGCGAGCCTCACGGTCAACTACGACATCCTCTACCCATGCCTTCGTGCCCGTAATCAATTCTTGAAGGGAAAGGGTTGTGGTGGCGCGAATTTTACCTTCTTCATCGCGAAGGGTATAAAGGCGCGTTGTGGGGCAGTTCAGCAAATCTTGAAGGCGCTCCAAAGTCAATTCTTTTGCGCTGGAAGAAAGTTGGGGCAAGAGATAGTTGAGCGCATCAAGCAGTTCGGCAGTAGCCGTACGCTCGTGTGTAATAGTGCCAGTATTAAGTTTCATAAGAAGTCTGGTATAAGTGGTATTTAATTGGGGATGAATCCCCTCGGGAAGTATTTCGCAAAGCGGTTCAAGCACAAAGCGGCGCAGGTGAAGGCGCGGATGAGGAACTTGCAAGGAGGGCGTATATATTATATGTGTGTCACACGCCAGCAGGTCAATATCAATCGTGCGGTCGGTATGGATGCCGTCAACTGTTTTAGATGTGCGTCCCTGTTCGCGCTCAATTTCTTGAGTTATTTCTAAAATATGTTCCGGAGAAAGTGAGGTTTCAAACAGCGCTACGGCATTTACAAAACTATTGTCGGAGGTAAAATCCACGGGAGCAGTAGTGTAAAAGCGAGAGCACTTGAGGAGCGTTCCGACGCGCATCTCAAGTGCTCTTATAGCTGTTTGTAATTGCGCTTCCTTTGCTCCCAAGTTAGAACCGAGTGCTAAAAGGAGTTTCATACAAGTGTTAGTCTAAGATAAGAAGGCAGTCGCCGTAAACGCCAAAGCGGTAGTCTTCCTGAAGTGCCACTTCGTAGGCCTTCATTGTGTTTTCATAACCCCCGAATGCTGCTGTGAGCATCAAGAGTGTAGAATAAGGCAGGTGGAAGTTTACCAACATACTATCGGCTACCGAGAAATCGTAAGGGGGGAAGATAAACTTGTTGGTCCAACCCTCAAATTCCTTAATGCGGCAGTCGGGACCAACGGCAACTTCGAGTGCGCGTTGCACGGTAGTACCCACGGCAAGAATCTTCTGACCATTCTCTTTCGCACGGTTGACAATCTCGCAACACTCGCGGTCTACCTTCATCTGTTCAGAGTCAATCTTGTGCTTCGTCAAGTCTTCCACATCCGTATCGCGGAAGTTTCCAAGTCCGCAATGGAGGGTGATGAACGCCTTGTCGATATCGAAAATCTCCATACGCTTCATCATTTCACGCGAGAAGTGAAGTCCGGCTGTAGGTGCGGTAACGGCTCCCTCATGTTCGGCAAAGATACACTGGAAGCGCTCCATGTCTTCGGGTTCACTACCGCGACCGATAAAGCGGGGCACGGGCGCTTCGCCAAGGGCGTAAAGTTGCTGACGGAATTCCTCGTGGTCGCCATCGTAAAGGAAGCGGAGCGTACGGCCACGGCTTGTAGTGTTATCAATTACTTCCGCTACGAGTGAATTGTCTTCGCCGAAGTAAAGTTTGTTACCAATACGAATTTTACGAGCCGGATCTACGAGCACGTCCCAGAGGAAAAGGTCGGGGTTCAACTCACGGAGGAGGAACACTTCAATTACCGCGCCCGTCTTTTCCTTATTACCGTAAAGGCGTGCGGGAAAAACTTTCGTGTTGTTAAACACAAAGAGGTCGTGAGGGTTGAAGTAAGAGAGAATGTCCTTAAACATCTTGTGCTCAATCTCACCCGTCTTGCGGTGAAGCACCATCATGCGGCTCTCATCGCGGAACTTGGCAGGATATTGAGCTATCTTTTCTTGGGGAAGTTTAAATTTGAATTCTGAGAGTTTCATAGTCGGATAAATTCAAGTGATTTAGGGATAGAATAGCAGATTTTCTAATTCCCTTATTTATATTGTTTACAGAGGTTGAGAAATGAAAAACACTATTAGTAATGTATTTTAAATTATGTTACTAATAATTTTTTTTAGGTTACTAATAATTTTCAGCAGAACGGTTTATTTTTTGTCCTGCAAGAATTTCTCAAAATCTTCAATGGTTGCAAAGCATTTTTCAATGGTGTAATCACCTACGCGAGTGCGTCGCAATGCCGTGAGGTGGGCTCCAGATTGCAGCGCTTCACCAATGTCGCGTGCCAAGGCGCGGATGTAAGTGCCTTTAGAGCAGACTACGCGGATTACAATCTCCATCGTCTCCAAATTGCAGTCCATCAATTCGATTTCATCAATGCGCAGGGGTTTGGCTTTGAGTTCCACGTCTTTTCCCTTTCGGGCAAGGTCGTAGGCACGCTTACCGTCTACCTTTACAGCCGAGAATACGGGCGGCACCTGCATAATCTCGCCTACGAACTTCTGAAGCGCTGTTTCTACCAACTCACGCGTGATGTGGGCGGTGGGATAGGTAGCGTCGATTTCCTTTTCGAGGTCAAAACTTGGGGTAGTTGCGCCGAGTTTCAAGGTAGCAATGTATTCCTTTACGCCCGCCTGAAGTTGCTCAATCTGTTTTGTAGCCTTGCCGGTGCAGATGATGAGCACGCCCGTAGCAAGGGGGTCGAGCGTTCCGGCGTGTCCCACCTTGATTTTCCCACCCGTGTGTTGCGAAATGAGCCAGCGCACCTTTGCCACAAGGTTGAAGGAAGTCCAGGTCAGGGGTTTATCAAACGCAAGGACAGTGCCTTGCTCAAATGTGTTCGACATGTGTTGAGATGTGGGTGAAGGTTATTCGGGTAAGGGGCATTGTAGTTATATATCCTATAATTATTATAGTGTATATAGACGGCGCCATCCTTAAAACCTTATAACCTTTAAAACCTATTACCTTAAATAAAACTTGTAACCAATGTCACCGCACCCACAATGAGGCAGTAGATGGCGAAGTAGATGAGTTTGCCACGGCGTACGATACCAATCATCCACTTGCAGGCAATGCAACCCGAGATAAAGGCTGCCACGAAACCTACGAGCAGGGCGGTCATATCACATCCGCCAAAGGCTGCCTCCATACCATCTTTATAAGCCTTGATGCAGTCGAGAAGGGCTTCGCCAAGTATGGGAGGAATTACCATGAGGAATGAAAATTGCGCCATGTTTTCCTTCTTGTTACCGAGAATAAGTCCCGTAGCAATCGTTGTGCCCGAACGGCTCAGACCTGGTAATACGGCGAGCGCTTGTGACAACCCAATGATGAAGGCATCACGAAGCGAAATTTTTTCCTTCAAGCGGGGCTTTGCAAAATAAGAATAGGAGAGTAGCACGGCAGTAAGCAACAAGCATGCGCCTACGATTGTGAGGCCGCTACCAAAGATGGCTTCCACTTCGTCCTTGAAAAATACGCCCACAATACCAATGGGAATCATTGAAACAAGGATGTTGAGCACGTACTTATGATCGTCGTTTAATTTTCCACCAACAGGAGAATGCATTGCGCCAGAAAGGATTTTCCAAATCTCATGTCCGAGGATCACAACCGTACTCAATACCGTTGCCACGTGTACGGCTACGGTAAACATCATACTCTGTTGTACGTCTTTAATACCTAACAATTCAGAACCAATAGCTAAGTGTCCGCTACTGCTGACGGGAAGATACTCCGTCAATCCTTGTACCAAGCCAAGGATAAGGGCATGTAACCAATCCATATATTTTACTTTTCTTCTTTACTATAATCCGAACCCACAACCTTCTTACCGCGATACAAGATTGCCACCACGATGAAAAGGTATCCGAAGAAGGTCACCATGGGTGCCACACGGATGCGTTGTGCATTAAAGATTTCGGGGTCAAACTGTTCAACAGTTGTGCCGCCGCCCGACATGAGGAGCAGGCCTACCATCACAATAGCAATACCTATTGCGAGGAGGATGAAGTTTATTTTTGAAAAAGCAAATTCGTGTTTCATATATTTAATGAGGTTGTGAGGTTTTAAGGTTGTGAGGTTTTAAGGGGCATCCGCGCTGCAAAGTCCTTATAACCTAATGACCTTTTAGCGAAGCGACCTTATAATCTTGAAGGGGTTAAGAGACATCCGCGCTGCATAGTCCTTATAACCTAAAGACCTACAAGCGAAGCGACCTTATAACCTTGAAAAATTAATTCATAAACATCTGACTGCTCGACATCTTCAAGAATTTATTCACCGAGACATAGGCACTGATGAGCGTCAAGCAGAGGCCGCAGGCAAAGTTAATGCCGAAGGTGGTCCACACCACCTCTTGCGTAACCAGGTTGCCCACGTAGGCGTCAAGGCTGTAGAGCCAATACATGCCGAGTCCCACCAAAGCGTTTGCCCCAATGGCTGCCCAAAATCCTATCCAGAAGGCGCGCATCATAAATGGGCGGCGGATGAATCCCCAACGGGCTCCCACGAGTTTCATCGTATGGATAGAGAAGCGGCGGGCGTAGATGCTCATGCGCATCGTGTTGTGGATGAGGGCAAATGAGATAAAGCCCAACAGCGATGCCACAAACACGAGGATGCTTCCCACCAAGGGAATGACATGGTCTACAAATTGCATCGCCTCTTTCGGATAAATCACATCCGTTACTTGCTTATAATTATACAGGTCGGGGATGTAATAAAGCAGGCTATCCTGATTGGCATATTCAGCATTTAAGAAGAGCTCAAACTCTGCGGGAATGGGGTTGAAACCAAGAAATTCTTGCGGTCCGCCCTCAAGCACAGCCGCCATTTCCTTAGTGCCTTCTTCCTTGGATATGTAAGAAACTTCTTTCACATAAGGCAGCGCCTCAAAGTCTTTAGCCATGGCGTCGCGCTCCGCCTCGGTGATGGCGTCGTCTAAAAGCACCTCGACGGTAAAGTTTTCGCGCAATTCGCGGCCAAAGTTTTCCGCCAGCTTCACAAAAAACGTGGCTGTGCCAAGGAGAATTAGCACTAATGCCGTGCTGATACACGAGGTGATTGTATTAAAATTTCCGGTTTTCTTCGTCTTCGTTTTAGTCATAATACAACTCTGCTAACTGCCCACGGTTACCGCACGGGCACACTAAGGCATAATTACTGCAAAAGTACTACATTATATTGAGAATGACCGGATTTATTTTTACTTTTCGCCCAAAAATGCGTAAAATTTATAGAGAATTTTTGCTTGCATGTATATTCCGGGCATTTTTGTATAAATATTAACTTTAAGGGGGCATGTATTCATCCGAAAAAGGGAGTTTAAAAAGTCGCTTTCTATTGTCGAAAAAATTATAAGTATTTTGCTGAAAATTATTAGTAACCTTTTTTAAATTATCTTACTAATAATTTTTTTTAGGTTACTAATAATTTTCAGCGTCAAAAATGCCCATTATCTTACTAATAATTAGCCCTTTTTGAGTTGGCGGTTTGCGGAGAGCTACCCCACTGAAAATTTTTCTTTTCAATGAAAAAAAATACATCTATGCGGTAAAAATGTATGTTTATACAGAAATTTTATTCATTATTTGTTGCATAGGTAAAAACAAGAATGTAATTTTGTTGCCGTTTCACAAAATTAGATTAGACATGAAAGAAAAGAACGATAGACTGGCGGTGTTGCGGATGATTCTGAGCAACTGCGAGGTGAGTTCGCAAGAGAATATCATGCGCGAATTAGAGCGCGAGGGGTATAAGGTTACGCAGGCTACGCTCTCACGCGACTTGCGCCAGCTCAATGCCGCAAAGATGATGGGTCCCAACGGATATACGTATATGTTGCCCGACCATCCGCACTACAAACGCACGATTAAGCCTTCGACCTACAGCGAGTATCGCAACACGGCGGGGTATATCGGAATGGAATTCTCGGGCAACCTTGCCGTAATCCGTACCAAGCCCGGTCATGCGGGAGTCATCTCTTCGGAAATTGATAATTGCAACCTCGATGTGGTGTGTGGCACCGTCGCTGGCGACGATACGATTATCGTTGTCATACGCGAGGGATACAGCAGAGAAGACGTGATTACGCAACTCTCACGCTGCGTGCCGTGTAACAGATAACTTTTTAACTACCAGTAATTAAACTCAAAAACTAAATACATTATGGAAGAATACAACGATGGTATTCGTGTGATTGTCGCAGACGGCAGCCACGAAAAATATGTTGATACCATTTTAGATACGATTACAGAGTCGGCAAAGGTGCGCGGTTCGGGTATTGCCTCACGTACACACGAATATGTGGCAACGAAAATGCGCGAACGCAAAGCCGTTATCGCCCTTGCGGGAGAAGAATTTGCAGGTTTCTGCTACATTGAAAGCTGGGAGAACAAGCATTACGTGGCAAACTCAGGTTTGATTGTCGTTCCCAAGTTCCGTGGTCACCACCTCGCTACGCGTATCAAGCGCCTCGCTTTCAGTTTGAGTCGCGTGCGTTGGCCGCAAGCTAAAATCTTTGGTTTGACCAGCAGTGGCGCTGTTATGCGTATCAATACCAGCCTTGGTTACGTGCCCGTGCCTTTCGATGAACTCACACACGATGATGAATACTGGAAGGGCTGTGGTACGCCCGAAGCACCCTGTTGTATTAACTGTGATGTCCTTGCGCGCACAGGCCGTAAGTACTGCGTCTGCACGGGTATGCTTTACGACCCCGCACGTCACCCTAACGATAAGCTCCCCGTGGAAATTCCCCAGGACGTTCTCGACTTTATCAATGCGCATCCCGAACAGGCGTAGCGCTATTTAAGACACATATATAAATAGTATAATTTTATGGCAAAGAAAGTAGTAGTCGCTTTCAGCGGCGGTTTAGATACGTCTTATACAGTGATGTATTTGGCAAAGGAAATGGGTTATGAAGTATATGCTGCGTGTGCTAACACAGGCGG
Organism: Bacteroidaceae bacterium; assembly: GCA_017628555.1. Classification (GTDB taxonomy): domain Bacteria; phylum Bacteroidota; class Bacteroidia; order Bacteroidales; family Bacteroidaceae; genus Alloprevotella. Next base: position 7,227 of record JAGBYW010000179.1, read on the forward strand.
TTTCAGTGCTGAGCAACTCAAGGCGAATGAAGAAAATGCGTACAAGCTTGGTGCGAAGGAATATGTGACACTCGACGTGACGCAGGAGTATTACGACAAGAGCCTTC
>JAGBYW010000180.1 GCA_017628555.1 Bacteroidaceae bacterium
AATAGGCGTCTTGTAAATCACTGAAAACCAAAGGTTTGAAAGAGTGAAAATTATTAGTAACATATTTTAAAAAAGGTTACTAATAATTTTTTTTATGTTACTAATAATTTTTACGAAAATAGATATAGTTTTTTCGGCAAATGATTTACGCCCTTTGCGGCGTAGAAAATAGTGCAATATTTATATGACATAAGAACAAAAGAACAAATAGCTCCGCGATCTTTGCGCCTTTGCGGGAGAGAATTTTTCACACAGAAGACATAGAATCCTTGCGGTACGTTATTGCCTCACGCAGACATCATAGACTTTCACAGACAATGTTGTTAATTCTCACGCAAAGGCGCAAAGTTTCGCAAAGTTTCTGCGACAAAAATATGTCCTTATGTTCTTCTGTCAGAAATTCTGTGTCCTTCCGTGTGAGATAATATATTTGACATAAGAACAAAAGAACATAAATTTCTGCGTCGTCTGTGTGAGACAAAAATATGTTCTTATGTCTAAAAAATTCTGTGTCCTTCTGTGCTTTCTGTGTGCCAATAATTTCTGCGCCCGTCTGCGCCGTCTGCGTGCGAAAACTTCTTCTGTCTAAAAATCTGTGAGCCCCTTATATGAGAAAAAATGTTATAAATGCCTGTCAGTTTCAAATATTTATGTAAATTTGCACCGTAAAGTATTGTGGCGAGAAGTCTGCACACGCGTAAAGTGGCAGAAATGTCGCCCAGTAAAGAGCGGAAAATTCCGCCCTAATCCCCCACGCTCATTCGCGATATATCGCATTGAACTATCAAGTAATCAGCGAATTACCAAACCCATCCCCTTCAATCCATCAGTCCGAACTGATGAAATAAGGAAACCCTCCCCGCAAGGCGACCGTTGTCTGTTGAGCACATTAGCGAAGACCCCGCACGGTTCTCTCAACTCTCACTCCCTCGTCCCTTGACTATCGAAAAATATTTTACTTAACTTTATATTTTAAATTATGAGAAAAATTTCTACTCTCTTGGTAATGCTTTGTGCATTCATCGGAGCGTGGGCACAGTATTATACTCCTGGTGCCCGCACAACTACTTTGGAGGCAGGAAAGAAGTATTTCATTTCTGCTGCGACATTCTATGGCAATGCTCGCCCCAATTTGTTGTACAACAATGCTGGTAATTTGGCTTATTCCGAATCGAAGCCTGCTGGCGCAATGATTTCAAGTGAAACTTACTTGTTTACAGTTGAAGAAGTGGGTGAAGGTAATGTGTACTATATCAAGAATAGTGATGGAAAGTACCTTCAGAGTAATACTCTTGAATCTACAGAAACAAAGACTGGTATTACTGTTGTTTCTTACAACTCTGTAAAGGGCACTGTTTCTTGTGGTAATGACGTACAAGCTTGCGACGAAAATGGTAACAAGATTGAGTATAATGCTATTACTGGTGAAACTCCCATTGTTTGTGTATACCACAACAATGATAATGGTTGGAGACATATCAGTGGTTTGCAAATTGGTAAGTCAACTCCTTTTGCTTTCTATGTAGCAGATGAAGCAAGTGTAGAAAGTACTTTGGCGGTTACTATTGAAGAAGCTGAAGCTTTGTTGGAAACTGTAGGCGTTTCTAAGGTGAATTTGCAGGTTACTAATCCTGAAGCTGCAGGTTATTTGTCTTCTAATGCTGACCAAAACACAGGTGGCGGTAACAAAGATGGAGCAGGTATCGCAGGTTTGATTGATGGTAAAATTGATGATCCCAATTACTTCCATACTCGTTGGGGGGGCACTAATCCTAATGAAGCACACTATGTGCAGGTAGACTTAGGTGCAGGTAATGCTGTAGACAATATTGTTTTTGAATACAATGTACGTAAGGCGGGAAATGCCAACAATACATCTCCCGCGCCAACAATTATCAAGGTGTATGCAGGTAATGAAGCGAATGCTGTTAGCACTTTGATTGCTACTGTTACTTCAAGTGATGCAGAAAACCCCCTTCCCGCATATACACAATTGGGTGCAAAATGGACTTCAAATGTGATTGAGGCAGGTGCTGCGTATCGTTATTTCCGCTTCGTGGTAGAAGAGTCTAATGGTCCTGGTGGAAAGAAGTTTGGTGATTATTATTTCTTCTGTATGGCTGAGTTCGGTCTTTCTACGCAGGCAACAAATGAACTCTATGAGGGTCGCGAAACTTTGGTGAATGCGTTGGAAACAGCTGTGGCTGAAGCTAAGGTAGTGGCAGAAGGTTCTGACACAGATGCAAAGCTTGCAGCTAAGAATAAGGTTAAGGGTTATCTTAATGATTTAAGTGTTGTTTATCCTTTCAAGTTGACTGCAAATACCCCCAACCTCTATGCTCTCAAGTCTGGACGTACTAATGATGGTAAGGAATGGTGGTATACATATACTAATGATAATAAGATTAAGTTGACTCAGTTTAATGCGGCAGACGAACAGTTGTGGTATTTCAAGGAAACTCTTGATGCAAACAATAAGTGTGTGTTGCAACTCTTCCCCAAACTTGGTGGAGGCAAGGCTATGAGCTATGAAAATACAAATGATGCTGCTGATAAGATTGTTGCGCAAGAGTTGAATACAACAGGTTGGACAAATACTTGGGTTCTTGTAAACACAAATGGAAATGCTCCTTATGGTCTTCAAACAGCTGATGGTGCAAACTACTTGAGCAATAACGGTGGCGTTCAATACAACATGGGTATGTGGAATGCTGCTCCTAACAATGACGGTGGTTCTGCTATTTACTTTGTTAACCCTGCTGATGTTATTAATGACTTGATTGCCGAAGCTGAAAGCAAAATGACAATTGTAGGTACAGCTATTGGTTATTATACGCCTGCATCAGTTGAGAGTCTCAGTGTTGCTAACGAAGCTGCAAAGGCAAGTCTCGAAGCTAAAAACTATGGCGCAGCGTTCTCTGCTTTGAATACAGCGTTGGCTGGTTTGGAATTGGTTCTTCCTACACCTGGAAAGGTTTATACAATCAAGTCTGCCTCTACTAATGGTTATTGTGCAGGTAAGTATGTTTGTACAATTCCTACAAGCGTAGAGCGTAACGGTTCTGGTAGTCCTCGTGTATACAATCACCAAACTCTTATATTTGACGAGTTGGCAAATGTTCAACCTACAGCGTTGTGGGTGTTCACCGAAGATATGAAGATCCAAAATGTTCATACTGGTGAATTTGTGAAGTCATTTAATAGTGGCGCACAACATATGGGTTCAAAGGGAGAAGCTAAGTCTGTTGCAATTAGTGCATTGGGCGAAGGTCAAGTGGACTTCAGAATTGATGGTAATTATCCCATGCATGCCCAAGCGGACTATGGAGTAATTGTAGTATGGTCTGGTGGTAAGAACTCTGCATCTGCATGGCGAATTGAAGAAGTTACTGAGTTCTCTCATACAGCTACTATTACCGAAGCTGGATATTCTACACTCGTGCTTGGTTTCAACGCCGAAATTCCTAATGGTGTTGAAGCTTATGCAGTTACTGCAGCTGGTGATGGCGTTGCTGAAATGACACAAGTAACTGGAGTTCTTCCCGCAAATCAGGCTGTGATTCTTAAGGGCGCTGCAAAGGATCATGAATTTGCTTACACTACTGAAACAGCAACTGTAGAAGGTAACTTGCTTAAGGGTACATTGTTTAGCACAAACATTGCAGCAGAAGCTTATGTATTGGGTAACAATGACGGTGTAGGTCTCTTCAAGGCTACTTTGAACCAGGCTGAAAATTCTGCATTCCTCAACAATGCAAACAAGGCTTATCTCTTGGCTTCTGACGTAGTAAATACTCCTCAGGGTACTCTCCGCTTCAACTTCGGTGGCACAACAGCAATCGAATCTGTTCTCAACAACGGTATCGATGCTAACGCTCCTATCTATGACCTCTCAGGTCGCCGCGTAAACAACGCAGTGAAGGGTATCTACATCCAGAACGGTAAGAAGATCATCGTTAAGTAAGCTGTTGCTTAAGGCGAATCTTATGACTATAATGCCTCCCCTCTCAATACTGAGGGGGAGCGCATAAGTTTAATCGACAATAAATTTACTCTATATGAAAAAGAATTATATCGCTCCCGCTGTAAGCACTAAGGACTTGCAGCTCGAAGGCCTTATCGCTGCTTCTATCAAGCTCAATAGCGACCCCTCGAAGACTGTAGACACTTCTGATCCTAGTGCACAGCTCGGTAACCAAATCAGCAGCCCCTGGAGCTCTTCAAACTGGGAAAATAACTAATCAATTAGTTACCTCACACTCAACGGGTGAACCACTACGGTTCACCCGTTTTTTATTTTCTTGCACACGGAACTGAAAGTCGCTGTCCGAACTTGTGAGGGGAAAGCAATACACGGAATGTCACAGAATTTTGTGTTAGACAAAAGAACATAAGGACATATTTTTTGTCTCACGCAAAGGCGCAAAGTGACGCGGAGATTTATGGGCACACGGAAATCACGGAATGCACAGAATTTTTTGACATAAGAACATATTTGTGTCAACGCTAAGGGGGCAGAAACTTTGCGCCTTTGCGTGAGAATCAACAACATTGTCTGCGAAAGTCTGTGGCGTCTGCGTGAAATATATCTCCGCAGGGATTCTGTGTATTCCGTGTGAAAAATCTCTCACGCAAAGGCGCAAAGGACGCGGAGTTATTTGTTCTTATGTTCTTATGTCAAATATATTTCTGTGTGAGTCCGAAAAATTTGTTCTTATGTAAAATAATAAATAGTGTAAAGTCTCAAGGGACTATGTCTTTTATACACACGTTCTAAAATTTCACCGAATAACTTGTTCGCCTAAAATAATTGTTGTACCTTTGCATCACTAGAACCCCCAAGCCTCTTAACAATGCTAAAATCGGGGGTCGTTTTTTTTATATATACCATGGCTGTTAAATTTGGAAAGACATATACTTCACCTGCTGATATTATCTGCTTGCTCAAACAAAGAGGACTGCAGATAGATGATGCTGATAGTGCGGAGCATGTAATTTCAAATGTTGGGTATTACAGATTTAGTGCTTACCTGTATCCGTTTCTAACACAGCCTAAAGAACTTCATTTATTTAAACCCAGCAGTCAATTTAGAAGTGCTCTGAATCTATATCGTTTCGATAAGAAACTGCGTATGTTTCTCTTTAATGAAATAGAAAAGATTGAGGTTTCATTGCGCAGTACAATCGCGAATGTTGTGGCGGAGGAAACGGGAAATATTTTCTGGGTAACAGATGCTACAATGTATGCCAACAGAGACAAGTTTAACAAAACAATGGTGTTGGTAGACAAAGAGTTGAAGAGTTCGAAGGAGGATTTTATCAAACATTTCAAGGGAAAATATACAAACGATTATCCGCCTGCGTGGATGTTGGTTGAGATATTGCCGTTGGGAGTAGTGACGCGTATTTTTGAAAATATTGCCGACAATGCTTTGCGTAAGAAGATTGCAGCTCGTTTCAACCTGCCACTTCCTGTTTTTAGTTCGTGGATAACGATTGTAACACTGACAAGAAATTCTTGTTGCCATCATTCAAGGGTATGGAATAAAGAAAATGCCATAACTCCAATGCTGCTGAAAAAATCTGAGAAACCCTGGAACTCAAAGAGTGTTTCCCCAACGCGTGTTTTTTATAATATCTGTATTCTGAAATGGTTTATAGATATAATCTCGCCTCAGAATGATATGAAGGGACATCTCAAAGCCCTTCTTGCTCAGTTCCCTAATGTTGATGTTACTGCAATGGGATTCCCTGAGTTATGGGAGAATGAACCTTTGTGGCAGTGATGTAAAAATATAAAGTGTGGGTGTGTCTGTGTGACATACCCGCTTTTTTTTGTGCTGTGTAGGTGGTGGATGAAACTATATGTTCTTTTGTTCTTCTGTCAAATATTATTGCACACGGAAATCAAGGAATGACACAGAGTTTTTAGACAGAAGAACATAAGAACAGATTTTTTCTCACGCAGATGGCGCAGACGGGCGCGGAGATTTATTGGCACACAGAATTCACGGAATGACACAGAATTTTGTTTTTGACAAAAGAACATAAGGACATATTTTTGTCGCACGCAAAGGCGCAAAGGACGCGGAACTATTTGTTCTTATGTTCTTATGTCTAAAATGTATTGCACGCAGAAGGCGCAGAAACTTTGCGAAACTTTGCGCCTTTGCGTGAGAATTAACAACATTGTCTGCGAAAGTCTGTGGCGTCTGCGTGAAATATATCTCCGCAGGGATTCTGTGTGTTCCGTGGATTCCGTGTGAAAAATTCTCTCACGCAAAGGCGCAAAGGGCACGGAGCGGATTCGGAGTTATTTACAGCAGGGCACTGCTCACTCCTCTCTCCTCACTCCTCTCTGCTCTCTTCTCTCTTCTCTCTTCTCGCGTC
>JAGBYW010000181.1 GCA_017628555.1 Bacteroidaceae bacterium
ACGGTATCAGAAGAAAAAATGAAATTCATGATTCTGCAATAGCAGAAAAAATCTTAGATAGAATTTCTGAAAATCCAGAAGAAGTTACAGTTATGGTAAACCATGTAAGTTCTGAGGTGAGAAAAAAGATGATAGACACCGGTATTTGCTATTTACGTGCAGGAAATTCAAAGGGATCACTTTGCGTTACACCAGGATTTGAAAGAATGCAATATGTCCTATTACATACAAATGGAGAAAACTGTCAACTTTTTAAATTAAAGACAAAAGGTACCTTCCAAATATGGACGAAAGAAACACTTGAACAAAAAGGTTTTTCCCCGAAACACTCTGCATACTATATAGTATTACTTTTTGACATAAAATCAATTAGGTCTATAGGGAAGCAAACTCACCTAAAAGAGGGTTCTAATACCTTCAGAGCTAAGATTAGAAGACTCAGTGATTTTTTAGGAATATATTAAGCCTTATTGGAAGGAATCATCTTATAAAATCGAATACAACACTATTGTTTGCTAAGTGAAGAATAACGAAACTTACGTTCTACAAGGCAAGTAATCTTTCCACCTCAAGGTAGTTTTTCTTTGTACTCTATTTTTTCGTACCTTTGTAAAACCACAACAAATTGCTATGTTTATTTAATATGAAGAACTGGAATATTGGGTGTTAAGTGTTTGATGAACAAAAACAACGAGATAATAATCTATCAATCTGAGGACGGGTCACATATACGTTTATAAATAGGGTGAATTGAAAGAAGAAGGCATATGTGCAAAATTTGCACATATCACTCTCACGGTGTCAATTCATTCACTAAACATCCTATGCAAAAATTGCACAAGTTCAAACAAGATAAGGCAGAAATATTAGTAGTTACAATAACAAAATCCCCTTTTAATATGAAGAAATTTAACATTGGAATATTAACACTGGCGGCGCTTGCGGAACCGATGGTGGCTGAGGAGCGTGCGGATGTGGAGCCGTACTTGAAGATGCGCCCGAATGTGGTGATGATTTATGCGGATGACTTGGGCTTTGGCGACTTGGAATGTTATGGCGCCAAGGGCGTGAGGACGCCGAATGTGAACCGCTTGTCGGAAAATGGGGTGCGCTTCACGAATGCTCATGCCGTGGCGGCTACGAGTACGCCTTCGCGCTACTCCTTGCTCACGGGTCAGTATCCCTGGCGCAAGGCGGGTACGGACGTGGCGGCGGGTGATGCGGGCATGATTATTGCGCCCGAGCAGACGACGGTGGCCGACGTGTTCAAGGAGGCGGGCTACAGGACGGCAGCCTTCGGTAAGTGGCACCTCGGACTCGGGGCGGAAACGGGTAAGCAGGATTGGAATGCGCCCATCACGCCTGCGTTGGCGGACATTGGTTTTGACTATTCTTACATCATGGCGGCTACGGCGGACCGTGTGCCCTGTGTGTTTATCGAGAATGGTGCGGTGGCGAATTATGCCCCCTCGGCGCCCATTTATGTGAATTATAATAAGAACTTTGAGGGAGAACCTACGGGGGCTGCTAACCCTGAATTGTGTTACAACTTAAAGTCGAGCCACGGGCACGACAATTCTATCGTGAACGGCATTGGTCGCATTGGCTACATGAAGGGTGGCGGCAAGGCGCTTTGGAAGGATGAGAACATTGCGGACAGCATTACGGTGCACGCCGTGGACTTCATCAAGGAGCAGGGTGAGACGCCCTTCTTCATGTACTTCGCTACGAACGACGTTCACGTGCCTCGCTTCCCCCACCCTCGTTTCCGCGGACAGAGCGAGATGGGTTTGCGTGGCGATGCCATCGTTCAGTTTGACTGGAGCGTGGGAGAGATTGTGCGTGCGCTCGAGGAGCAGGGTTTGCTTGAAAATACGGTGATTATCCTCACGAGCGATAATGGTCCCGTGCTTGACGACGGTTATGTTGATCAGGCGGAGGAACTCGTGGGCGAACATAGTCCTACGGGCGGTTTGCGTGGCGGTAAGTATAGCGCCTATGAGGGTGGCACACGCGTACCGTTCATCGTGCATTGGCCCGCCGTGATTAAGGAGCAGGCGGTGAAGAGTGCGCTCGTTTCGCAAATTGACTTCCTCGACGTGATGGCACGCATTGCGGGCGTGGGCAATGGTGAAGCACGCTCTACGGACGGTATGCCTGGAGAAGTGGCGACTTGGTTTGGCAATGACGAAAAGGGACGTGCGTTTGCCATGGGCATGGCGCAGAACCACACCCTCACCCTTCGCACGGAGAGTTGGAAGTTTATCGAACCTAAGGGCGGTGCGGCAATGATTCCTTGGGGGCCCAAGATTGAAACGGGTTATTCTACGAATCCGCAGATTTTTGCTTCCGTGAATGGTGAGTTTGACGAAACCGTGAATCAGGCTTCTGCGCATCTCGAGGTGGTGAACAACCTTACGAGCCAGTTGGAGATGATTCGCAACCGCAAATACGATGCTATCACCATCATTGCCGAAGCGGGCGAAACGATTGACTTGACACCCTATTTCGGCGCTTTGGAAGGTGCCGTGGTGAGTGGCGACTTTATGAAGGAGGATGCTACAGACCTCAAGCACGTGAGCGTCAAGGCGGACGTGAGCGAGGGTGCGCATATGGGCGTTGTAGCGCTTGCAGACGGCACAATACGCCTCTTCTCCGTCATCATCAATCCCGAATTTCACGGGGCGTACCACATCAATTACAACGGCAATCCCCTGTTTATCGGTTACAACACGACGCACGACAATAGCGGGAGTGAGGGGTTTAAACTCATCTCGCCCGACCACTATTCCACCACCGCCGCGGGTGATGAAATCTGCATCGTTGAGCCCTCGGGAGTGGGGTTTACGCTCTCGATGCAGGGCAAGGTGCTTCAGGAACCCAAACTCACCAAGTGGGGGCACATCCTCTTTTCCGACAATGAGACGGAGGCGGGCATCTACCTTTTTGAAGAGACTTCTACGGCCGACGTGTATAAAATCAGAAGCAGTAGCGAGGGTATCAATTACATGAACGTGTATCGCGAACACGGTGTGGCGGGCAACGACAAGGCGACCAAGGCGGGACTTGCCACCTACACCATTGAGGAGGTCGAGACCTTTCCCCTAACCCTCTCCGAAGGGGGCGTGGCGGCATTGTGCTTGCCTTTCAACGTAGTGATTCCCGAGGGTGTCATTGCCTACGACGCCACGTTGAGCGACATCAAAGCGGAAGAAGCGGGCAATTACACATGCACCATGCAAGCCCTTGCCCACCCTGGCGAAACGCTCAAGAGCGGCACTCCCGCCATCGTTAATGGGAGTGCGGGTACGTATCAGTTCGTCATCACCATGTCGGATAGCGAAGTAGTGATGGCACTCCCCGCCTCCTTACTGAAAGGCAACTACGTGGCGAGCACGCTCTCGCAAAGCGGCGAATCGAAGAAATTCATCCTTGCGGAAAAGGCATTCCAAACCTTCGACGGCACCACCAACCTCCCCGCCAACCAATGCTGGTTAGAGTGTGACCTCGCACAAGCCTCCGCACTCGCCATCAACTTCTCCACACCTACCCACATCGAAGGCATCACCGCACAACCCAACGCCACACCTTCCACTATCTACAACACCGCAGGCCAACGCCTCACCACTCCACAAAGAGGCATCAACATTATTGACCAGAAAAAGGTGATGGTGAAGTAAAGGCAGAACTTTTAGAGTACAGAGTACAGAGAACAGAGTACAGTTGCCATGCGGAATGAAAACGCCCTGTAAGGGCATAATCTACATAGCGAAGGGCAACGCCCTGGACAGAGTACAGAGAGATTTTCTCATTAATTAAATAACACAATTTAGACATCCACATTGCCGAAAAACATGGTGATGTGGATGTTTTTTTATTTATTGGTGTCCGGTAAACGCCTCTAACTCTATGAATATAAAGATGTTTGAA